>CAZLCI010000047.1:0-15272 GCA_964558115.1 uncultured Nitrospinaceae bacterium
TCAAAAAAATGAATTTTATCACCTATGTTAGCTCCGGGTGCCATGCCAAGGCCACCAACTTGAGCTGCAACAGCATCAGACAAATAGTCACCGTTAAGATTTGTACAACAAAGCACCTCATACTCTTTGGGCCTTGTTAGCACCTGCTGGAAGATATTATCCGCAATTCTATCGTTAACAAGAATTTTGCCTTTTGGGAGTTTCCCATTATATTTTTTACTCCACAACTCTTCTTCAGTGACAATATACTTTCTATATTTCTTTTTCAAAAAGGCATAACCCCAATCCTTAAAAGAACCTTCTGTATATTTTTGAACGTTTCCTTTGTGGACTAAGCAAAAATATTTTTTCTTATTAAGGATGGCATATTCTATGGCTTTTTTAACAATCCTCTCACTTCCAAAAACAGAAATAGGTTTTACACCTATTCCACTGTCTTTACGAACAGAACATCCCATTTCCTTATTTAAAAAATTAATAACTTTCTTTGCACCCTTAGAATTGAGTTCCCATTCAAGTCCAGCATATACATCTTCTGTATTCTCTCTAAAAATACACATATTCACATGACTTGGATTTACTACTGGAGAAGGAACACCAGGATACCACAGAACAGGTCTCACGCATGCGTATAAATCATTAATCTGACGAAAAGCCACATTCAAACTTCTAAAGCCACCACCAATAGGAGTATAAAGTGGACCTTTAATCGCAAAATAGTAGTGCCGGATTGCATTCATAGTTTCTTCAGGCATCAATTCTCCATACAATTCTTCTGCGTCTTCTCCTGCGTATACTCTAAACCATTCAATACGCTTTTTCCCCTTAAAAGCTTTCTCCACAGCAGCATCAACAACATCCTTCATTACTGGAGTTATATCAACGCCAATCCCATCACCACGCACATAACAAACAACGGGATCGTCAGGCATCTGCAATTTGTTGCCTTTATAAGTAATTCTCGTTCCTTCCTTTGGTGCAGTTAATTTGTCAAATTTTATTGCCATTTATGACTCCCCTTTACATTATCCATAAAGACTGAAAATTAATATTAAAAAATTATTTATATCGAAAATAAAAACTAAAACTGATAGTAAAAAGCAGAGACACAAAAATCAATAGAATAAATTAAAATTGACATAAAAATGTACTTGATTTTATGGAAGTAAAACTGCAATCTGCAACTCATGTATAAAAAAACAACAAGAAAACTTGGTCAACATTTTTTAAATGACGAAACACTTTTAAAAGAAATATGTTCATATGGAAAGGTGAAAAAGGAAGATCATATACTTGAAATTGGTGCAGGTGAAGGAGCACTCACAAAAAAACTTGTGGAAACAGGAGCAAAAGTTACTGCAGTTGAAATAGATAACAAATTAATTCCAAATCTCAAAGAATTAGAGAAAAAGTGCCTTAATTTAGAAATCATTCATGCAGATGCAACAAAATTAGATCTAAAAACAATCTTTATGCCAACCAAAATGATATCAAACCTTCCATATCAAATTGGGACAAAAATTATATCTGAAATATGCAATTATCCTGAGATTTTCTCACTAGTAGTAGTCATGCTTCAACTTGAAGTTGCAAATCGAATAATCGCAATGCCAGGAGGCAAAGAATATGGAAGTCTTACACTTTGGACACAACATCGATTTGAAAACAAACTTCTCAAAATTGTTCCGCCGGAAATGTTTTCACCACCTCCAAAAGTGAAATCTGCAATAATAAGTTTAACTCCGAAAAAATCTCCTACAGTAAATTTATATGGAGATGAAGAGAATTACTTCAAACTTATCAAGACATCTTTTATGCACAGAAGAAAAACAATATTGAATAATTTAAAAAATTCAAATTTGTCTTATCTAAGAAATCTCAACATAGAAAAATTATTAGAGAAGGTAGGTATCTCAAAAAATTTAAGAGCTGAAGCATTGGACGCAAAAAAATTCGCTCTTCTTTTCCAAGAAATAAAAAAAAACCATGAAACCTAAACATGCAATCTATTTACATAGAGTTGGCGCAATTGGCGATACTCTTCTAACGAGTAATCTCCTTTTAATGCTTAAAAATTGTTATAAGGATTCTAAAATAAGTATGGGAGCATCCCCTGATTATGCTTTGCCACTTCTGGATTCAGGATTGATATCAGAAGTAATAGACGCCACTAGGATACCATATCATCTTTTTGAATCCCCCTATTCTTTTCAAGACGAGTTAACAATGGAACTGAAAAAATATGATACGGTAATTATTTTCAAAAAAGACGAAAATGAAATGATAAAAAGACGTTTGGAAAAAATTGGAATTAAAGATTTTGCAATAGAATCTCCTTTTCCACCAGAAAAGAGCAATATTCATGTATCTAAATGGACAGAAAAAGTTTTCAAAAAACTCAGACATCAAAAAAAGAAACGTTGCAAAAACATTAAATTATCTGTATCAAAAAATACCCAAATTTTATCTGACAATGAAATAAAAAAACTAGATTTAGACTCTCCTTTTCTTGCCTTACATCCAGGCAGTAGTTCTAAAAATAAATGTGTGCCGATAAAGAAAATTATAAAAATCGCCAAAGAGGTAGTTTGTTCATATAATTTACGACTCGGTCTAATAGAAGGAATTGCAGACGAAAAAATCTGTAATGAATTTAGAAAGAATTGGGAATCGGAAATAATTAATATCAAAGTAAATTCGCTTAAAATCCTTGCTGGTATTCTTGTTAGAGCTAAAGGATTCATAGGTTGTGATTCTGGAATAAGTCATCTTTCCTCACTTTACGGTGTGCCAACGCTTGTTTTATTTGGCAACCATTCAAATCCAAAAAATTGGGGACCAATAGGTATAAAAAGCAGATGGGCTTACTGGAAAAATATGAATAGTTGCAAGAGAATTTTTGAACAATTACTTGAAAAAGAAAAAACTAGTTAAGTACTTTTCCAATTCGATTCCATCTAGGAGAACCTACCTTTCCATTCCATGACCAATAAACTAGAAAAGCTACACCCCTAATTTTATAATCCCAACATGGAGTTTTCCAAATAGAACATGGGAAAGGGATACTGAATTTGAAAGTTCCTAACCTAACTGGCATAGAATTTGTAAATTCACCTATTTTAAGAAGTCCCCAGTACCTTCCATCTTGGCTATTATTTCTATTATCTCCCAGAACAAAAAGATGCTCCTTGGGAATTGTGACTGGCCCCCAAGATTTACCATGAGATTCCGGGTAACCATTTGGCTTGAAAACTACATAAGACTCTTCAAGAGGAGAACAATCTGTTTTATAAGACAAACTATTACAGTTCACGTAAACCTTGCCGTCACGTATCATGATTTCTTCCCCGGGAAGACCAACTACTCTTTTTATGAAATCTCTTTTTTCATCCAAGGGGAAACGAAAAACTAACATATCCCCCCTTTCAGGACTACGAAACCAATAAGAGATTTTACTGACTAAAATATGATCGCCAATCAACAACGAATTTTCCATAGAACCGGATGGAATTTTAAATGCCTGCACCACAAAAGCTCTAACAAAAAAAGCAAGCAAAAGTGCAACAACTATAGCTTCTGCATATTCTCTAAATGTAGACTTCTTTTTATTTTTCTTGGTCTTTTTAAACACTAAATTTATTCCTTCTCCAAATTCAAAACTGCCATAAAAGCTTCTTGTGGCACTTCAACCGTTCCAATATTCCTCATTCTTTTCTTTCCTTCTTTTTGCTTCTCCAATAACTTTCTCTTTCTTGTTATATCTCCACCATAACACTTTGCAATAACATCTTTACGTAATGCCCTTATCGTTTCTCTTGCAATAATTCTACTACCAAGAGAAGCCTGAATTACAATTTCAAACATTTGTTTAGGAATTAAAGCCTTCATTTTAGCAACTATAGCTCGACCATAATAATAGGCTTTATCTTTATGTATGATCGTAGAAAATGGATCAATCAATTGTCCATTCAGCAAAATATCTAATCTAGACACATTAGACTCTTTATAAGTTAAATGTTCATAATCAAAACTTGCAAATCCCTTGGTCAGGGATTTCAATTTATCAAAGAAATCATAAAGAATTTCACTGAAAGGAAGTTCATAAATGATCTGAACAGTTGCAGTATCAATATACTGAAGAGACCTTTGCACTCCTCTTTTTTCTTGCGCAAGTTTCAGAGTTGGCCCCACAAACTCAGAAGGCACAATAATCGTTCCTAAAATGAACGGTTCTTCAATCCGATCTATACCTGCCATATTAACAAGTCTTGAAGGGCTATCTATATTATCTATACTCCCATCCGCTCTGACGACTCTATAAATAACATTTGGAGCAGTAATTATCAGAGTAAGATCGTATTCTCTTTCGAGTCTCTCTCTTATGACATCCATATGCAATAAGCCAAGAAAACCACATCTGAACCCAAAACCTAATGCTACCGATGACTCAGGCTCATATGAAAATGCAGAATCATTTAATCTTAGTTTTTCAAGAGCAGATCGCAACTCCTCATAATCTCCATTGTCTGCAGGATACAAACCACTAAAAACCATTGATTTAGGTTCCTCAAAACCTGGAATTGCACTTGAGCAAGGCGATTTAGAAAGAGTTATTGTATCTCCTACTCTAGCATGACTTACTTCTCTTATTGCGGCAGTAAGTGTTCCAACTTCTCCGGGTCCAAGTTCACTTACATTCTTTGGTTGAGGAGTGTAAACACTAAGTGTTTCAACTTTATATTTATTCTTATTAGAGAAAAACTGTATTTCATCACCTTTTTTAACAACTCCGTTAAATACCCTGAAAAGTGGTATAGCACCCTGATAAGAATCAAACCAGGAGTCAATAATCAAAGATTCAAGAGGAACCTCATATTTTGCATCGGGTGATGGAACCCTTTCAACAATACTTTCTAATAGTTCAGGAACACCAATGCCATTTTTTGCACTGACCAGTAGGCATTCAGAAGAATCAATTCCAATCGTATCTTCAATTTGATTTATTACACGTTCGGGATCAGAGGCAGGTAAATCTATTTTATTTATTACAGGAATAATTGTTAGCTCTTGCTCTAATGCAAGATAAGCATTTGCTATTGTTTGAGCTTGCACCCCCTGTGTTGCATCTACTAAAAGCAATGCACCTTCACAAGCTTGTAAACTTCTTGAAACCTCATAAGAAAAATCAACATGGCCAGGAGTGTCAATTAAATTAAACAAAAACTCATTTCCCTCTGAGGACTTATATGTCAATCTAACTGTAGCTGCTTTGATAGTAATTCCACGCTCACGCTCTAAATCCATAGAGTCTAAAACCTGAGATGACATTTCTCTTTCTGTCAAAGCACCTGTAACTTCGAGAATACGATCTGCCAAGGTAGACTTGCCATGATCAATATGAGCAATAATCGAGAAATTTCTTATATTTTCAAACGACAAAAGATACTCCTAAAATCGAAAAAAACTGCAAATAATTTCCAAAACAAAATATTTTTATTCTTTAAAACTCAAAGAATCAAGAAAAAACAGATTCCTCTGGAAAGAGATTTCTAAATTTTTGGAGTGCATACCTGTCTGTCATGCCAGAAAGATAATCACATATCAAACGAAATTTTCCATCGGTCTTTTCTTTTTGCAAATATCGTTCTGGAAGTTCTTTTGGGTTTGAAACATAAAAGTTAAATAAGTTCGTAAGCACTTTTTCCACACTATCCTCTAATTGAGCTATTTTTATATTTTTATACATTCTTTCCATTAAAAATTTCTTCAATTCTTTATTTTTTAATTTCATCGAATCACTAAATGAACAAATATTATGTCCTCTTTTTCTAACATCTGAAATATTTTCTATTTTAAGTAACTCAATACGATTTTTTGTAGACTCTATAAGATCCATCACCTGTCCGTTAATCATCCTTCGTATTGTTTCATATTTCAAAATTCTCTCATTTGCATTTGGAAATCTATCCTTGGTGACAGATAAATATTCGGTCCAGATCTCTAATTGATCGAGTTCTCGAAAACTGAACAAAGAAGAAGATAACCCATCATCCAAATCATGATTGTTATATGCAATTTCATCAGCCATATCAACTAATTGAGCCTCAATAGTAGGTGATATTTTGTTAGTAAAATCTTTAGGCATTTCACCATTATATTTTTCGAGATACTTAATTATTCCTTCTCTAGTTTCCCAAGTAAGATTCAATCCGTAAAAATTTGGGTATCTTTCTTCTATTGATTCAACAATACGTAGGGATTGTAAATTATGTTCAAAACCACCGTGATTAGACATTAAACTATTTAACAATGCCTCTCCTGCATGTCCAAATGGAGGATGACCAAGATCATGTGCTAGTGCAATTGCTTCTGATAATTCTTCATTTAATCCTAAAACTCTCGCAATCGAGCGGGCTATTTGACTTACTTCAATAGTATGAGTAAGACGAGTTCTATAATGGTCCCCTGCGTGATTCACAAAAACTTGAGTCTTATATTCTAACCTTCTAAACGCGGTAGTATGAATAATTCTATCTCGATCTCTTTGAAATGCAGATCTCATAGGATGTTCTTCTTCCGGATATAATCGACCCAAACTATCAGAACTAAATGAAGCATAGGGGGCTAACAATTCAGATTCTCTTGTCTTTAAAGTAGAAGGGGTTGGAAACATCGGGGCATCCTGATGAAACTAAATTAAAAATTAATCAAGACTAACAGCAAGCACAACCTCCACCGCATGAATTACCTGAACTATACGAAGGGTAATTTGAGCTTTCAGTAGACATAGAACTTGATGACATACTAGAAAAAACAGACAATTTTCTCTTTACCTCATTACTAGAATCACATACAGGACAATTTATAAGACCTTCCAAATCAGAATTCTTTAATATCTTCTCAAAATCCGTATCACAACTAGAACAGCAAAACTCATATATTGGCATTAGAAACTCCTAAACAATTAAGAATGTAATTTATTTTTGCGCTGCATTCCAATCAGAAAGAAATTTTTCCAGTCCGATATCAGTTAATGGATGTTTTAAAAGTTGCTTGATCAAAGCAAATGGGATTGTCACTACATCTGCAGACATTTGAGCAGCTCTTATAAAATGCATAGGATGTCTAACACTTGCTACTAATACTTGCGTAGGAAGATCATATGCATGAAAAATTTCAACTATAGATTCAGTCATCTCAAGACCAGATTGCGAAATATCATCAAGTCTTCCGACAAAAGGACTAACAAAAGATGCTCCAGCTTTTGCAGCAAGTAGTGCTTGAGAAGCATTAAAAATTAGAGTGACATTTGTATCAATATTTTTATTTCTCAATGATTTAACTGCTTTTATTCCATCATATCCAATAGGAATTTTCACAACTACATTTTTATGTATAGAATTCAGTTCACAACCCTCATCAACCATCTCTTGCCATTGAGTAGAAACAACTTCTGCACTTACAGGTCCATCTATGATTTCACATATATCTTTGATACGAGTCTTAATATCGACTTTTTCCTTGGCTATTAAAGAAGGGTTCGTTGTAACTCCATCTACAACACCAGATGATGCTGCTTCTTGTATCTCATCTAAATTAGCGGTATCGACAAAAATTTTCATGTTTAAACCAATCTGAAAGTAATAAAATTTAAAGGACTATTTCATGCTCAATCAATGCAAGAAAAATGTCAACTTCTCCGAGTGATTCACAAAAAATCTACTCTACACCAGTATCAAAAGATTCCATACATTCTCTTGAACAAAATTTTTTCTCTTTAGAAAAAAAATTAAATGTAACAGCAGATTTTGAAGGAAAATAAGCTTGACAGTTTGCACAAGAAATCATTTCATCTTCAAGTAAATTTTCTCGAGTTCCATCATAACTTTCTTTCTTTCTTTTAAAAAAAGAAGAAAACAAAGAAAAAATCACCCAAAATAAAAGTGTATACAAGATAAAACGTAACATAAGGCAAACCTTTTCGTTTCTTATATTGTCTTAAATTTTTAGACTAATGAAAATTTCCCGAATGGTAAAGCTGTATTGGACATACAGTAATTTCATTTTCCTCTAAATCTCTTAAAGATCCAACAGCAGCTCTTGCAGCAGATAAAGTAGTACAATAAAAAATATCTCTCAGGAGTGATGTCCTCCTGATTGACCTACTATCTTTAATTGATTGCCCATCAGATGTAGTATTCAAGACAAAATGAATTTGATCTTTTTCCATAAGGTCAACTACATGGGGTCTCTTACCATCTTTTACTTTAAAAACAAGCTCAGCATCCATTCCATTGCTGAGAAGTGACTTATGAGAACCTTCTGTTGCTATTAATTTAAAACCTAACTCAAGTAGCGATTGTGCTACCGGAATCATTGCCGCCTTATCTTCATCTCTGACAGAAATAAATGCTTTCCCTTTTCTAGGTATTTTAGAACCCGCCCCTTCTTGGGCCTTTAGAAATGCAGGGCCAAATCTAGAAGCTATTCCCATAACCTCTCCAGTTGACTTCATCTCAGGTCCTAAAATTACATCTACACCAGGAAATTTCTTAAAAGGAAATACAGCTTCTTTGACTCCGAAATACTTTGGCACTGGGTCAACATCAAATCCAAGTTCTTTCAAACTTTTTCCCGCAATAACTTTTGTGGCAATTTTTGCAAATGGTGTTCCTACTACTTTACTAACGAATGGAACTGTCCTACTTGCTCTAGGATTTACTTCTATAACAAAAACTTGTCTTTTATGGACAGCAAATTGAACATTATTAAAACCAACAACACCCAATGCTTTAGAAAGAATGCAAGTCTGTCTTTTCAACTCTTCTATTATCTCTGGACCAAGAGAATAAGGAGGTAGGGAACATGCAGAATCTCCGCTATGAATACCCGCTTCCTCTATGTGTTCCATTACACCCGCTATCAAGACATCATTTCCATCTGAGATAGAGTCAACATCTACCTCTATAGAGTCTTCAAGAAATCGGTCTATTAAAACTGGACGATCAGAAGAAGCTTTTACTGCATCATTCATATACTTTGACAGTTCTTGGCTATTATGAACCAAAACCATCGCTCTTCCACCAAGAACATAACTAGGTCTTACAAGAACAGGATATCCCACAGAATCTGCAATATCTTTTGCACTGTCAAAATTAGTTGCAGTCCCAGAAGGTGGCTGAGTAAGATGTAAGTCTTTTAAAAGTTTACTGAATCTCTCACGATCCTCTGTAAGATCAATACTATCTGGTATTGTGCCTATTATGGGAACCTTGGACTCTACTAAACTATTTGATAATTTTAACGGAGTCTGTCCTCCAAATTGAACGATTACTCCTTTTGGATTCTCTCTGTGTACTATTTCAAGAACATCTTCTAAAGTTAACGGTTCAAAATATAGACGATCACTTATATCATAATCGGTACTAACTGTTTCAGGATTGCAATTTACCATCACAGAATCAAATCCTGCTTCAGAAACAGCTTGTACTCCATGAACACAACAATAATCAAACTCAATACCTTGACCAATCCTATTAGGACCACCACCAAGAATAATTATTGACTTGTTTTCTTCTAAAACTCCTAATTCATCTTCATAGTCATAGGTAGAATATAAATAGGGTGTATAAGCTTCAAACTCAGCCGCACAGGTATCAACCTTTTTAAAAACAGGTCTAAGACCCAATTTATATCTTGAAGATCTTATAACTGATTCTTCTACTCCACGTATATCCGCAATTTCACGATCACAAAAACCATTCTCTTTTAGTAATTTCAGAGAGTCGTAATCTTTTAGAAGATCAGGGATTTTACAATTTTGCTCCAACTCAACGAGATAAGAGATATGGTTTAAGAACCAAGGATCAACTGTAGATTTTTTCCATATATCTTCAAAGTCAAAACCAAGTCTAAAAGCTCTAGCAATTGACCACAAACGATCCGGATTTGGAGTAGAAATAGACTTAAATATTTTTTCTTCGAGTTTGCTACCATTTAAGTTATCAAATACTTCCTCATAAGGATCCGACAATCCATATCTATCAATTTCCAGAGATCTAATAGCCTTCATCAAAGCTTCTCTGAATGTTCTTCCTATAGACATAGCCTCACCGACTGAACGCATTTGGGTATCAAGAATTGGCTCAACCTCAGGAAACTTCTCAAAATTAAATCTAGGGAACTTAACAACACAGTAATCTATAGATGGTTCAAACGAAGCAGGAGTCTCTTTTGTAATATCATTCGGTATTTCATCCAAAGTCAGACCTACAGCAAGTTTTGCTGCAATTTTAGCAATGGGAAAACCTGTAGCTTTACTCGCCAATGCGGAAGATCTTGATACTCTTGGGTTCATTTCAATAATAACCATTCTCCCGTCATAAGGAGAAACCCCAAACTGAATATTCGAACCTCCGCATTCGACTCCTACTTTTCTAATACAGTCAATAGCTGCATTTCTCATTATTTGATATTCACGGTCTGATAGAGTTTGAGCTGGAGCAACTGTAATAGAGTCTCCTGTATGCACACCCATAGGATCTAGATTTTCAATTGAACAAATGATTGAAACATTATCTTCTAAATCTCTCATTACTTCTAATTCAAACTCTTTCCAACCTAAAACACTTTCTTCAATTAAAACCTGTTTAACAGGACTCTCAGATAAAGCCCAAGATAATTTTTCCTTAAAATCGTTTAGATCATAAGCCACAGCACCGCCACTACCACCTAAAGTAAAAGCAGGCCTTAAAATTATTGGAAATCCGATATCTTTTGATAATGCACATCCCTTTTCTAGGGATTCTACTACTTCGCTTTTTGGTAGATCTAGACCAATCTCCTTCATAGCTTCTTTGAAAAGCAATCGATCTTCAGCACATTGAATTGCAGGTAATTGTGCTCCAATTAACTCAACTTTGTATTTTTCAAGAACACCTGACTCAGCTAGTGCAACAGCAACATTTAAAGCAGTTTGTCCACCCATAGTAGGCAACAACGCATCTGGCAACTCTTTTTCAATTATTTTTTCAACAATTTCGGGAGTAATTGGTTCTATATATGTAAAATCTGCAACCTCTGGGTCAGTCATAATTGTTGCGGGATTTGAATTAACCAAAACTATCTCAAAACCTTCTTCCTTTAATGATTTGCAGGCTTGTGCACCAGAATAATCAAATTCGCAAGCCTGACCTATAACTATAGGACCAGAACCTATTATCATGATTTTATTAATATCAGTTCTTTTTGGCATTTTAGTTTTTCCAATAAACGTTCATTTACAAACTGTTTTCACTAGACACACAAAAATCATAAAAGAAATTAAATAATTTTCTAGCATCATGAGGACCAGGAGATGCTTCTGGATGATACTGAACACTACATACTCTCAACTCTTTTGAAAGTAGACCCTCACAAGTCATATCATTTAAATTTAAATGCGTTACTTCTACATTTTCAGGGAGAGTTTCCAAATCAACAGAAAAAGAATGATTTTGAGAAGTAATATCAACCTGACTACCTGAGGTTTTTCTTACAGGATGATTTACTCCATGGTGTCCAAATTTCAACTTATAAGTTTTTCCACCCAAGACTTGAGCTAAGATTTGATGTCCTAGACAGATGCCAACAATTGGAATTTTTCCAAGAATTTTTTTCACATTAGAAATTATATAGTTTAATGCAGACGGATCTCCGGGTCCATTTGACAAAAACACAAGAGCTGGTTTTTTCTTCAGAACTGATTCTGCAGATTCTGTACAGGGTACTACCTCGAGATCAAATTTTTCAGATAATTGATTGAAAATTGCACGTTTCCCGCCCAAATCATATGCAACACATAAAGGTTTATTCTTTTTTTCACCGAAAAAAAATGAGTTTTCGCAAGAAACTCCTCTGACCAAATCCCTACCTTCTAAGCCTAGTGAGCCTTTTGCACGATCTATAAGAATATCCTTATTTTTTTCAGTACTTGATAAAACTGCTTTCAAAGAACCGTTTTCTCTAATATGCCTAGTTAAATAACGTGTATCTATTCCTTCTATACCAGCGATTTTATATTCCTTTAAGTATGTATCTAGGTCTTTTTCAGAATTATACTTATAAAACTTCCTGCAAAGTTCTTTAACTATAAACGCTTCAACCCATATATTGTTTGACTCCTCATCTCCTTCTACAACACCATAATTGCCAATATGAGGATAAGTCATCACGACCATCTGGCCTCTGTATGACGGATCAGTTAAAACTTCTTGATATCCTGTCATTGCAGTATTAAAAACAAGTTCACCTTCTGCATCAACATCAAATCCAAAGGAGATTCCCTCAAAGACAAGACCATCCTCCAGAGCTAGAATAGCCTTTTTATCTTCCTTAATAGATCTCATAAAATTAAAATTCCTAGCTTATTCAACATTTTTCATTGCCAACATTTTTCATTGCAAATTCACCATTTACAATAGTTGCAACTGGGCATCCTTTTAATTCCCAGCCTGAAAATGGAGTATTTTTTGACCTGCTTTTAAAATTATCTGGTATGACTGTATATTTTTTTTCTAAATCAAGAATTGTCAGATCAGCCAATGACCCTTCTTCTATTTTATGACATGGAATTCCAATTGCCCTAGAAGGTCCTAAAGTAAACTTTGCAATCATGTCACTTAAAGTCAAAACACCTTTATGTACTAATCGATCAAGGGCTATAGGAACTGCGGTTTCAAGCCCAACCACCCCGAATGGAACCCTATCAAATTCAACTTCTAAATCTGCTTGATCATGAGGAGCATGGTCAGAAGCAATCACATCAATAGTTCCGTCTTTCAAACCTTCAATGAGTGCAATACGATGTTCTTCATCTCTAAGTGGTGGTGCCATTTTACATGAAGAATTAAACCCTCTGATTTCCTCATCAGTAAGCGAAAAGTGGTGAGGTGTAACCTCACATGTTACGTTCACACCTTTCTTTTTAGCATTCCTTATGAGTTCGACTGCACCTTTAGAAGAAACGTGCAAGATATGCAACTTACCTCCTGTCAACTCTGCTAACCTCAAGTCTCGATAAACACAGATATCTTCGCTGGCATCCGGGTTAGCCGAGAGTCCTAAACTCGTAGAGACAACACCTTCATGCATTACTCTGTCTTTTGATAAACTTAAATCTTCTGCATGATCAAGAATTGTTGTCCCTAACATTTTAGAATATTCAAGTGCAGATCTCATCATAAAAGAATCCTTAATGGGAAACCCATCATCACTAAAAGCTATGGCTCCAGCAGAATTCTGATCAGACAATTCGGAAAGTTTCTCTCCTTGCAATCCAACAGAGACAGCTCCAATCGGATAAACTTTACATGCTCCTGCTTCACGAGACTTCTTTAGTATTCTCTCAGTAATTGAACTAGAATCATTTACAGGATCTGTATTTGCCATACATGCAACCGCAGTAAAACCTCCTGCGACTGCGGAACTTGTTCCACTTTCAATATCTTCTTTATATTCTTCACCCGGTTCTCTAAAGTGAACATGCATATCTATAAATCCAGGACTCACAATTAAATTTGATGCATCCAGTACTTCAGTATCAGACTTTTTCCTAATATTTTTAGATTTTTTTACTATTTTTCCATTTTCTATAAGAATATCAAGAATCTCATCAGTATTTGCTAAAGGATCAACTATACGACCATTTCTAATTAACAATGACACTAGTCAAATTCTCCTTCCACAAAAAACTAAAAAGACCTTAGCCTGACAATAAGTAAAGAATAGACATTCTGCATGCAACACCATATTCAACTTGTTCTAAAATTACTGAAAAAGGACCATCTGCAACATTAGGAGACATTTCTATTCCCCTATTTATCGGACCTGGATGCATTATCAACAAATCACTCTTAGCATTATCTAGTCTTGCTTCATTTATACCAAAAGTATTGGCATATTCTCGCGCGCTAGGAAATGCAGACCCACCACCTCGTTCTAGTTGAATTCTAAGTGTTATCAAAACATCTGCATTACGAATCGCATCATCTAAGTTTGTTGTTACTTTAGCACCTAAACATTCAGCTTTTGCTGGTATCATTGTTGAAGGACCACAGATTGTTACATTCGAACCAAGTTTCAACAAACCCGCAATGTCAGAACGTGCAACTCTACTATGGGCAATATCTCCAACAATTGAAACATTGAGATCTTTGAATTCTTTTTTATGCTGTCTTATCGTATACAAATCCAACAACGCTTGTGTTGGATGTTCGTGACAACCATCACCCGCATTTATAACTGCACAGCCAAGTTCACGCCCAAGATATTCAGGGGCTCCGGACGATGGATGGCGAACGACCAAAACATCTGTTGCCATAGCCTCTATATTTCTTGCTGTATCTCTTAGTGTTTCTCCTTTCCGAGATGAACTTGTCGTGGAAGAAAGGTTGATGACATCTGCAGAAAGTCTTTTTCCCGCTATTTCAAATGATGCACGAGTTCTTGTACTAGCCTCAAAAAACAGATTAACTACAGTTTTCCCTCGTAATGTAGGAACTTTTTTTATATCTCTTTCATTTACTTCACGAAATGAGTCAGTTTGGTCCAGAAGAAAAGTTATTTCTTCAGGAGTCAAATCACTCACAGAAAGAAGATCTTTTTTGCTATAGTTTTTAGTAATCAAAAAAAAACCTTTTTATTTTCAACTAACTGAAAAAACTCCATCAGTTCCATCTATCTCTTTTAACATCACTTTCACTGATTTCTTATTTTCTATAGACAGATTTTTCCCTACAAAATCAGCCTTCACTGGGAACTCCCTCATTCCTCTATCAACCATAACCACAAGACGTAAAAACTTAGGCCGTCCAAAACTAACCAAAGTAGATAAAGCAGCTCTAATTGTCCTACCTGTCTGCAGAACATCATCGACCAAGATCAATTGCTTCCCTTTACAAGAAAACGGTATTGAAGTTTTTCCTACAATTTTTCTTCTCTTAATTTCACTCGAAAGGTCATCTCTATAGAAAGTTACATCTAGATCTCCAACTGACATATTTATATTCGAAATATTATTGATGTTTGAAACAATTCTTCGTGCCAAAAAAATCCCTCTGGTTTTCACTCCTATAATTGCTAAAGGAATTTCAGAATCAATATTTTCTATGATTTCATGAGATAATCGTTTAATTGTACTTTCAAATTTTTGCTGAGATAAAATCTCTTCTCTCAAAATATCTCCAAAAAAAAAACCCCCAATCAAATGACTGGAGGCATACAAAATTCTTTAT
>CAZLCI010000048.1:0-14977 GCA_964558115.1 uncultured Nitrospinaceae bacterium
TCTTACAAAATATTGTTATATAAAGACTTATATAAATGAAATCTAATCTACACAGAGAAGTCGCAGAATAGAAAAACTATTTTTTCTTTTTAAGTAGCCATTCTAAGACAGCCCACGTTGAATCTAGGTCTTCATGGTTGTATAGAAGAATTTCGTCGATTAGTTGTTTTTGTCTAGCAATATCATTATTCACTTTTGCCTCAAAATATTTGGCAATAGCCCAGTCCCCTCCATATTCATCTAGAGTTCTCTTAAAGCCTATGTGTTTTTCTACGACCTTTATACTGTAACCTTCACGAGGTATTGCAATTGATTTCTTGGTTACAGGCAGGAGATCCAGAAGATTGTTTTTTATCCTCTCTGCAATTCCCTTTTTATCTCCATATCTCTCTATATACCTTTTTAATTGTGTTTTTTCGTATGGTGCCCAGTGAACAAAGGGGATATCTCCAAATTTTTCAAAAATCTTATTCGCATTATTGAGGAAATCTTTCCAGGCAGTTTCATCACCATCATCTTCAAAACTTGCGACTGAAGGTAGAAATTCTCCTTTGTATTTTCCATAAACCTGTATTCCCCAAAGATAAATCATCTCTTCATCAGCTAGATTTGAAGGAATGCCTTCAAGATCAAACATCACGTAATTATCATGTATTGGTATCTCTGGGGATTGAATAAAGATTTCAGTATCTTTTGCCATAGCTTTCGCATTACGTAAAATAGATTCGGCTTTTTTACCAACACGTACACCATTATTTTTTTTAAACTCAGCAAGTTCTTCTACAGTGAAAGCATTTTCTATTTGATCGTAAGTTTTTATCTTTTTGTTATGCAATGCTATAGCTAGTGATTGATCAACTTCGTATACAAGTGATATGTCATGTTTCTCCTGAGCATTTGTCCAGCAATGATCATGAAACTCGCACTGTCCGCATTTACTAACTCCAACAGGACTGTAGGGTGTTAATTTTGTTTTTCGCATACGAATAATTTCTTTGAAAGCATTTAGTGCTTTTTCACCGCCGTCATATGGGATATTTTCGATTTGATTTGATTTTGTGAAAATTTGAAGTTCTGCAGGCTCTATTTTATAGTTTTGTTCGAAAAGCCACGCACACAAAGTAATTTGTAATTCTATATTTAAGTGTTCTTTTTTTATTTTTTCCTTTTCGTTTGTTAGATTTTTAATCATTTTGCAGTCACGAATAAAATAATTGTCTTTTTCTAAAATAAAAAAATCTGCACCTCCATATATCTCAACTTCTGTGTCCTCGATTATTGTTTTGGTATAAAGTATAGGCTGATATAGAACATTTTCTTTGTCCGTTATGGCATAATTTGTCTCTTGATAACGTTGTTCGAAACTTCCTTCTCTAAGGTCCATAAAATCACCTATCGAACGAAGGTGATTCTGTTCGTGTTGTTTTCCGAATTGATTGATGAGTTTTTCTAATGAAGCGGGTTCAGATTTCGGTGTGCCTTTGGAGCCTAGGTAAATACGTAAACTGCACTCTGTTGGTTTGTAAAGAGAGGCTATGTCTTTAGAGGTTAGTTGCATTTAAGACCCTTTGAGATCGAACGACACCTTCGTATTATACTTATTTTTTAATTCAGAAAGAAGTTGTATTGTTTTCTCGGAAACTGGAATTCCATTCTTTCTCATTTCTTTCTTTCTCAGTGCAGCCATGTGGCCAGGTATCTGAACTGGATTGCTTGGATTCATGGGAGTCGAATTTTTGATTTCATGAATCCGTTTATCTGTTTCGTTTTTAAAAGATTCCAAAGATTGGAAAAGGTCAGGTTTGATTGCAAAAAAAGCTTGTCCAGTATTCGTAGGAGATTGAAAATCTGCATTGAAGTCGATAACGTTACTACCAAAATTTGCTTGATTCATAACTCCTGCCATAACTCCCACTATCATATTAAGACCGTATCCTTTATGACCACCAATAGGAAGCAAAAATCCTTCGCTTGCTTTTTTGGGATCCGTTAAGGGTGTTCCATCTTTATTGAGCATCCAACCTACAGGCATTTCCTTGTCCATATCTGCATACACTTTGATTTTGCCATAAGAGGTCTCGGTAGTAGCTATATCTAATACGATGGGGTCTTCCTTTCCTGCTGGAATAGAAAAAGCAATAGGATTCGTACTGAGCAGCATATCTGTGCCACCCCAAGGAGGCATATGGTTCGCATTTGCTACTGCCATATATATACCGATAAGATCGTAAGAGAGGGTCATGGCGACATATACACCAGCTGCCCCAGCATGATTGCTATTTTGAATTCCAATCCAGGCTAGGCCTGATTTCTTAGCCTTTTTGATAGCCACATCCGCAGCATGTGTCATTACAAGTTGTCCGAAGCCATTATCTCCGTCTATAAGTGCGCTAACTTGTGTTTCATGTAGATTTTTTATCTTTGGATTGATGTTGTAACCTCCCTCATGAATTCTTCGCATATAGGGAGGAAGTCTAAAAACTCCATGTCCATGCATTCCTCTTAGGTCTGCATCTATCATTCTCTGGGATATGATTTCTGCGTCATTTTCCGGGATAAACTGTGATATAAGAGTTTGTCTGATAAATTTTATTAATTCGTCAACATCGTATTTTAGATTCATGTATACTCCGTTTTTTAAAAAAATAATCGAAAATAGCTATAGGAGATAGGTTTTAATGAGAAAAATTCTGAATATAATAATGGTGTTATCCATCATATTTATCTCTTCTACAGCTTTTGGGGAGAAACTCTCTAATTCTATCTCAAAAAAAGAGTTACACGAAATTATTAAAAAGTATTTAATTGAAAATCCAGAGATCGTAGAACGAGTTCTCTTGTCTTTGAAAGAAAAAAGGGAAAAAGAAAAAGAACGTATAACCAGTGAAAAAATTAAAAGCAAAAGCAAGGAAATCTTTTTTGATTCAAGTAGTCCGATAAGTGGCAATCCAAATGGGAATATTGTCATAGCAGAATACTTTGATTATAGATGTGGCTATTGTAGGGCTTCATATTCTGTACTGAAAAAAATAATAAAAGATAACAAAGAAATAAAAGTAGTTCACAAGGAACTTCCGATATTGGGAAAACTCTCAATGCTTGCTTCTAAAGCAGCATTAGCTTCTCATGTGCAAGGAAAATATAAGTCTTTTCATGCAAGGTTAATGGAAGAGAATTTTAAAGATTTAGATCAGATTTATTCTTTAGCAAAAGCATCGGGGTTAAATATAGAAAAACTAAAAAAAGATATGTTTTCAAAAAATATTCAAGACACAATTATGAATACAAGGAAGCTAGCAATTTTTGTTGGAGTTCGATCAACTCCAACCTATATTATAGGGAATAAAATATATTC
Organism: uncultured Nitrospinaceae bacterium; assembly: GCA_964558115.1. Classification (GTDB taxonomy): domain Bacteria; phylum UBA8248; class UBA8248; order UBA8248; family UBA8248; genus UBA3496. The sequence continues at coordinate 3,356 of CAZLCI010000048.1, forward strand.
AGGGGCTCTCGATACAGAACAACTTAAAATGATAATTTCGAAAATTCATAGGAAGAAATAATTGCAGAGGAGTCCAAAATCATGAGCGACCTTCTTTTGTCAGATAAAGTGATCTTAGTAACAGGAGCTAGTAAAGGAATAGGGCTTGCAATCGCAGATACTCTAGCTATGTCTGGCGCCAAAGTAATTATTTGCAATCGAAATGGAAAAGAGGGGGCTGAAGTTGCGGATGCCATCATAGGTAAAGGCTTGAAAGCTGAATTTAAGAGTATGGATTTATCTAATCCATCTTCTATAAAAGAAGTCGTAGAAAGTATGAATAAAAAATGTGGAAAAATAGATGCTGCTGTAAATAGTGGTGGCCATCTTATAGTAAAGCCAGCCTTGAAATATGACGTAGAAGAGATCGATAATTTGTTTCAAATCAATCTTAGGGGAGCATTCATTTTTGCCCAAGAAGTTGCCAAGGCTATGATTCCAAATAATGGAGGAAAAATTATTTTTGTTTCATCAATGCTGGCCGAAAGAGCAGTTCCAAACCAAGCTGCATATATAGCAACAAAAGGGGGTATCGCAGCATTAACCAGAGCTCTTTCTGTAGAATGGGCAGAATATAATATCCAAGTAAATGCAATTGCTCCTCAGCTTACACGAACACCAATGACGGAAGGTTTATTTTCCGATCCTGGAAAAATGGAAAACGTGATAAATAGAACTCCTGCGGGTAGAGCAGGAGAATCTCAAGATGTAGCTGGTCTGGCCAAGTTTCTTTGTTCAGATGAATCAGACTATTTGACAGGTCAACATATCTGCGTAGATGGTGGAAGAAGCGCTGTCGGATAAAAAAATAGCCCTACCAAATAAGATAGGGCTATTTTATTTTAATCAATATCTTCTAATTTACTTCTTTTTCACTCCGATGCTAGCAAGAATTTTTCCAAATGCTGCGTGTTCAGCAACGAAGTCAGCTTTCAATGCTGGGCCATAAAGTGGAGATGGTTTTTCGCCCATTTTCTTTAAAAGTTTTTTGTATGTTTTGTTTTTTACTAGTTTTTTGAAAGCTTCAACTAAGAAATCGATACGATCTTGTGGAGTGCCTTTAGGAGCAATAATTGTTCTTTTGGAGGCCAAAACAAAATCAACTCCATTTTCGATCATAGTCGGCACTTTAGGGAACATTTTAATACGTTTCTTGGAACATACACCAAGAATCTGTACCTGACCTCTTTTGTAGCGACCAAGTGTTCCGCCCGTAGCTGGCAACGCACCAAAGCTATCAATGTGTCCACCGAGACCGGCTCTATATGCTGGTCCACCACCTTTAAAAGGAATATGTTTAATTTTTGCACCTGTATCAGCCATAATTTTTAAGAGCATAAGATGACCAGTACCGTAAATTCCCGAAGAACCGTAACTTATTTTGTCAGGATTCTTTTTTGCTGCTGCGATGAATTGTTTGAATCCTTTCCAAGGCTGTGATGCTAAAGCTGCCATCATATAATCAGCTTTTGTAAACATGAAAACAAATTCAAAATCGTTCAGAGGGTCATAACCCATATTTCTAACGTGTGGTCCAATTGTTAGATGAGATGCAGATGACATTAAGAGAGTGTGACCATCATTTTTTGCTTTCTTTAGTGCGTGCATCGCAATTTTACCGCCAGCGCCAGGCATAAGTTGAACTATCATTGGTTGTCCAAGATAATCATAAGCTACTGCAGCAACAGCTCTTGTGTTCAAATCATGCGATCCACCTGCACCAAGAGGAACAATCACCTTGATAGGTTTCCATGGAAATTTTCTTGCGTGAGAATCACTCAAGCCCATAAAAAGTGTGGATAAAGAAAGTGCGAGTACAACGACTAAAACGTATCTCAATTTACTCATTGCATTTTCTCCTATGTTAAAAGAATAATTCTATTCACTCGAAACATTTGGTTGTTTCCATACGCTTAAAATTAAAATAACAGCAGCCAAAATAATAAAAAACAAAGATATTGGTTTTGTGAAAAAAACAGTGTAATCACCACCAGAAATTAACAATGCTTGCTTAAAGGATCGCTCTGCCATCGGAGTAATAATGTATGCGATAACCAATGGTGCAAGCGGGAATTTAAGTTTTCTGAAAATATACCCAAAGATTCCAGCTATCAAAGCAAGTTCCACATCTCCAAGATTGTTATGGTATATGTAACCACCTATTACACAAAAAAGTAATATGCATGGAATTAAAATCGCTTGTCGTATAGTTACGACTGCAGCAAAAAGGTCGGTTAGTAGCCAACCTTGAATTAACATAATAGGATTCCCAATAAGAAGTAGGGTGAAAATAGCGTACATAGTGACTGCATTTTCTTCGAATAATGAAGGTCCTGGTCTAAGACCTTGAGCAATAAAAGCTCCCATTAATATTGCAGCAGTTCCGCCGCCCGGAATGCCAAGAGTTAGAGTCGGAATTAAATCAGCACCAGCAACAGCGCTATTGGCTGCTTCCGCAGCGGCAACACCTTCGTAACTGCCTTTTCCAAATTCTTCAGGTTTTTTCGAAGCTCTTTGTGCCGCGCCGTATCCAATAAATGTAGCTATAGAGGAACCGGTTCCTGGTATAGCACCAACAATTGTTCCAATTATAGAAGATCGTAAAATAGTTCTTCCGGAATCTTTTAGTTCTTGCATTTTTAAAGGTCTGCCACCTTTAAGATGTGCTGTAGTAGGTCTTTCGGAAAGAAGATGTAATTTTTTCTCAACTTGAATAAGTACTTCACTTATGGCAAATAGTCCAATAAGAAGAGGTACAAGTCCAATTCCACCTTGAAGGGTATCAAAACCAAAAGTGAATCTTTCTGCACCAGTAATAGCATCAAATCCAACAGCTCCAATAAGAAGACCTATGAGTGCGGAAATAATACCTTTTGGAACAGAAGAACCGGTAACACTAGAAATAACAGTGAGACCCATTACCAATAATCCAAAGAAATCAGCAGGTCCAAATTTTAAAGCCAAAGCAGCGAGGGGTATAGCAGCGACAATTAGCGCGATGTCACTGAATGTGTCCCCTAAAGTTGATGAATATAAGGACATTTGTATTGCACTTTTTGCTTCCCCTTTTTGGGCAAGAGGATAGCCATCAAGACACGTTGCAGCTGCAGGCGGAGTTCCAGGTGTATTTACAAGTATTGCGGGTATAGAACCTCCGAATAAAGCACCTTTGTGCACCCCAAGTAAAAAAGGTATGCCTAATTCTGGAGGCATAAAGAAAGAAAAGGGAACTAGGATAGCGGTTGCCATTACCCCAGTAAGTCCTGGAATTGCTCCAACGGTAATGCCAGCAAAAACACCGATAGCAACAAACAAAATTGCTTTCCAGGTTAGTGCCATCATAATACCTTCTAAGATTTGATCTAACATCTTTTGTTGTCTCTCTTTTTAAATTGTCTTATGTATTTCTCACGGATTTCACGTCATTTTTCTTCTCAAGAAGGATGAGGGAAAAAGTGAATCCAGAAAGTAAAATCAATCCAATAATTATTTTATTTAAAGTACTTATCTCAAAATCACCTTCAGGCAGAACAACCTTGAAGCTATACCAAAAGAAAATATTTAGAGCGAATGGAAAAGCGATAGAAGTGGGTATTACTAATCGCCAATTTCTTAGTCCAAGTAAAATGATAATGATGGCCATAAAAACAGGGGTAGATAATGCATACCCTACATACTTAAGAGAAAGAACGTAAGAATAAGATAAAAGAAAAACGATCACTACTCTTGATATTGCACTTTTATAATCAGACCCGTAGGTTTTCTCATTTGTTTTGTATCTTATTGATGAAACTAATAGCGATATAGATACAATCGCAAGAATAAAAATAGTCAGACGAGGAAAAAAGTCCGGATGCAATACTGCAGGGGTATTTTTTTCAATTGGAATCGAAGTTATGATTTGAGTAGGTATCACATAGAAATACGAAAATACACTTAAAGCAAGTAAAACTAAACTGATAATTATAGAACCTTTACGCACCCTTGTTCCCTTTTGATCTGTGAAGTATACATAATGTATATGTTATTAAATTTGCTAAGTCAAGTTATCTAAAATCGCTAAAATTACTCTCCCTTGAAGATTGGTTTTCTTTTCTCCATGAATGCTTTTCTGCCTTCTGTGTAATCATTGCTATTGAAGCAAAGTTGTGACATCTCCTTTATTCTATCCATATTTCTTTTTGATTCATCTTCACGAGTCTGATCTACTGAGAATTTAGATGCCATAATCGATAAAGGTGCATTTTCCGAAATCACATTTGCATAGTCTCTGATTACTTGTTCAAGATCATCTACAGACGTAACTTGATTTACAAGACCTATTTGCAAGGCTTCCTGGGCTGTTAGTCTTTTTGCTGTGAAAAGAATATGTTTTGCGAAGGAAGGTCCAACTAAATTAGTTAGTTTGTTTATATAGTCAAAACTATAAGCAATGCTAAGTCTGGCAGCAGGTATTCCGAGTTGAGAATCTTCCGATGCAATACGAATATCTGCCTGAAGGGCGATTCCCATTCCACCTCCTAAGCAGTAGCCCTGAATCATTGCTATAAGTGGTTTTTTTAGATTAGCAAGTTTATCTCTGGCAGAAGCAGAAATCTTTTCATATTCCTGAGCAGCGGATGCATCTGAACGGTTTTTTTCGAATTGAGAGATATCTGCACCAGATACGAAGGCTTTGTCTCCTGCGCCTTTCATTACTATTAGCCTAATATTATCATCTTCCTCGAATGTGGTAAGAATTTTTTCAACTGCTTCCCACATTTCAATGGAAATAGCATTTCTTTTTGCGGGATTATTAAAAATCATCCATCCAATATGTCCATCTACTTCAGCAATCATTTTGTCTGTGTTTAAATCCATTTTTTGACCTTTTAGAAATGAGTTGTAAATTTATTAAAATCTCAGGACTCTTTAATGTCTGGAGTCTGAAACGCGGTGATTTCTGGAAGTTCTTCCGTGAATTTGCTTATTTCTACCAATGTACTATGAGAAGAAGGTCCTTGAGAAAGTCTAGATGTTCCTCTATCAAGAGTCAGTACGTTTGGGTTTCCATGTTTATCAAGAGAACCGGGTACGCCAGGTTTGATAGGATCAAACCAAGCACCTGTATGTACTCGGATAACACCTTTTCTGATATCGTTACTCAAAGACGCTCCAGCGAGAATAGCGCCCCTGTCATTAAATATTTTAATTATATCTCCATTTTCAATACCTCTTTCAGAAGCATCTTTAGGATGGAGGATTGCAGGTTCTCTGCCTTTTATTTTTGAGGAAAGACTGAAAGATCCGTTATCCATTTGCCCATGGAGTCTATTTTTAGGTTGATTAGAAATAAGATGCAAAGGAAATCTGTCAGCATTTTTTGATCCTAGCCATTCGCTTGGTTCTATCCATTTTGCATGTGCTGGGCAATCTTCGTAATTAAAACTTTCCAAGGTTTCTGAATAAATTTCGATTTTTTTGCTTGGTGTGTTCAGTGGAAACATTTCAGGGTCTTTTCTGAAATTTTCGAACAGAACAAATGGTTTGTCTGGTGCTTCAATTTCTATATGACCTTTTTCCCAGAACGAATCAAAATCTGGGTAATTAAAGCCCATCTCTTCAGCATTTTTTTTACATTGGTCATATAAATGCTTAAGCCATTGCATATCATTTCTTCCTTTAGTGTAATCCTTTTCAAATCCTAATTTGGTAGATAGTAACGAAAAAATATCATAATCGCTCTTTGCATTTTCTACAGGGTCGATTGCTTTTTGCATAGCAATAATATATCTATCCCTTCCACCAGAACCGATATCGTTCCTCTCTAATGTTGTAGTTGCAGGAAGCACAATGTCAGCGTGTCTAGCTGTAGAAGTCCACCATGGGTCATGAACAATTACGGTGTCAGGTCTCTTCCAAGCTTCAATAAGTCTATTTAAATCTTGATGATGGTGAAATGGATTTCCTCCACACCAATAAACAATTTTTGTTGAAGGGTATATTCTTTTTTCTCCGTCAAAATCGTACGATTTCCCCGGGTTAAGAAAGAGATCTGCAATACGAGCAACGGGAATAAATGAATTTGTTGGATTTTCTCCGGTAGGAAGCTTTGGAGTAGGGAAATTCTTTCTAGGTATACCGATACCTCCCATGCTTCCATATCCATATGCAAAACCACCACCAGGCAAACCTATTTGTCCAAGTATAGAAGCAAGAGTAACTGTCATAGAGAAGGGTTGTTCCCCGTATTCTGCTCTTTGAAGTGACCAGTTAGTAGCTATCATAGTTCTAGAAGAAGCCATTTTCTTTGCTAAGAGAAGGATTTCTTCTTCTGGAATTTCAGTTATAGAAGAAGCCCATTTAGCATCCTTGGGTTGACCATCTTTCGTTCCTAGCAAATATGGTTCAAATTTCTCGTACCCAGAACAATTTTTTTCAAGGAAATTTTTGTCATGTAAATTTTTAGAAACAATAGTATGAGCTAGTGCCAACATAAGAGCTGTATCTGAGTTTGGTCTGATCTGTAGCCATTTTGCATCCGTAAATTTTGGAATATCTGAACGTAAAGGGCTAATGTTAATAAATTCGATACCTTTTTCTTTTGCTTTCTTTAGCCATTCTTCAGTCGAATGTTCAGCGACTCCACCGTTTATGACTTGATTGTTTTTTACAGGAATGCCACCAAAAAGAACCATCAGTTCAGTGTTCTCTACTATACTATCCCAGGAAGTGGTTTCGCTAGAGCAAACAGAATTTGTGCCGACCAAATATGGAGTAATTGCATACCCTGCCGAAATACTGTAAGTAAGTTTTTGATCTGTAAAACCTCCAAAGAGATTAAAGAACCTTTTGAGAAGTCCTTTGGCGTTATGGAATTTTCCAGCGCTAGCCCAACCGTATGAACCTGCAAAAATAGATTCGTTTCCATAATCTTTTTTTACTCTCTTAAGTTCATCACTGATAAGTTCTATTGCTATATCCCATGAAATTGGAACAAAGGGTTCTTCGCCTCTATTTGCTTTGCTCTTTTCGGGACCTTTTTCTAACCAACCAGAACGAACCATAGGGGAAGAAACACGAGTTTTTCCATAAATCGCGTTCGGAATAGAATCAAGAATTGGAGAAGGAGAAGGATCTTTTTTAAATGGTTTCACCCCTGTTAATTTGCCATCTTCTACTACTGCGTCAAAAGCACCCCAGTGTGATGAGTGATGGTAAATTTTTTCTTTGTTAGATGAATTCAATATCCACAATTCCTTTTTTGTTTTTTTTAGTGATGTTTAATGATAAAGTTTACATCTAATTTTTGCTATTGAATATCATTTTTTTTCATTTTTTATCTTTTTACACAGATGTTATAGGAGAACAATGTTTTGAGAAGACAACCATCACGTGCAAATCAGAATTGGATTTTTGATAATTTCTTGAAGTTATCCGATAACGAAGATGTCTTACATCCTGGGATATTGGGAATTAGATATTTCAGGGGATTTAAACATCAAGACTTAGAAGCTGTATATCAAAGGATCACAGGAAGACGTTCAATTCCGCGTCTTTGGGCTAGACAAGCTTCTGTCCAAGAAGAGAAGGGAGCTAAAGCCCTAAAGGCCAATAGGATACAAAGTGCTGCTGGTCACTACCATAGAGCTGGCCTATGTTTCGGAAGAGCTCAACACCTTATCCCTGTTGATGGCCATCCTAAAAAGAAAGAATATTACGAAGGGCTACAAAGATGTTATGGAAAATTTAGAGAAATACATGGTGGCCATATAACAAAACATCAGGCCGAATTTGAAGATGGCAAGAACACATATTTTTATTTCTGGCCTGCAGAAGGGGATGGTCCTAAGCCTACCGTGCTTCTTATTCCTGGAATGGACATGGTAAAAGAAGATGCCCTCGCCGATCCTTGGCAGAATGTTTTCCATCAACGTGGAATGAATGTTTGTGCGATGGATGGTCCTGGTCATGGCGAGTGTAATATGAATCAAGTTTGGGTAGATCAGACAAATTTTGCGAAAGCAGGAAGTAAAGTAATTGATTTTTTATGTGAAAGAGATGATGTAGATAGTTCAAAAATTGGACTGTTTGGTCAAAGTATGGGTAGTAGATGGACAGTGGAAATTGCTGCGCATGATGATCGTGTAAATACGGTTATAGGTCAAATGGCAAATGTAGGTCCGTCTGACATTATCTTTAACCATGCGCAACCTAATTTTAGAAGAATTTATATGTACATGTCCAATATTTTGGATGATGACAAGTTCGATGAATTCGTAGAAGAAAGAGATAGCATCTGGCACGGAGTTGCTGAAAAAATGAAAGCAAATTATTTACTTGTAGCTGGTGATATGGATGAACTTTGTTCCCCAGACGATATTCATGAATTTTTGGATGTGCTGAATTGTCCAAAAGAACTATGGCTATACGAGGGAATTTTCCACCCAATGGGTGAGGTTGCTGCTGATATGTATCCTGCGATTGCCGATTGGATGCTGGATACATTGAATAATGGACTTTCGTCAGGTCATGATAATAGAATAGTTGTTCCTGAAGGTTAGTGCTTTATGACTGCATACAAGGCTAATACCTTGTATGCAGGTTTTTAAGTCCCGCCTATAAGAGGTTTCATACATTTGCATTCTATTCTAGGAGTTATTGGAGACTCTAATCCATCAAAAGACGTTTTTGAACTTGCAGTAGAAACCGGCCGTGAAATTGCAAGAAAAGGTGCAATTCTAGTTTGTGGTGGTCTTGGAGGTATTATGGAAGGTGTTTCCATGGGAGTAAAGGAATTAGGCGGTATGACAATAGGTATTCTACCTGATTATGATATTAATATCGGAAATAAATATGTGGATATTCCAATAGCAACAGGAATGGGTCATGCGAGAAATGTGATTATTGCTGCGACAGCCCACTCATTGATTGCATTGCCAGGTTCTTATGGGACTTTATCTGAAATTTCTCATGGCCTGAAACTTGGAAAGAAAGTGATTGCACTTGGAAGAGATGAAAGCCCTCCCGATGTAGTGATTGCTGAAAATCCAAAACATGCTGTCGAGTTAGCCTTACATGTTTAAATTTCTTTCCGTTCTTTTTGTTTTTTTACTTTCCTCATGTTCTTTCTATGAATCTCCAAGATATACATCATACAATCAGAGAGGAAAATATCATTATGTTCGTGGGGGAGATACGCTTTGGAAGATTTCAAAAAGATATCGTATAGATATAGAGCAATTGGCAGTACTTAACGGTATTAAGAATCCGAATAAATTGAAAGCAGGGAAAAGAATATTTATTCCAAGACGTTCATTTCGTAATTTGAATAACATTAAAAATTTCGGAAAAAAAAGAAGTCATCCGCTTTGGACAAAAAAGAAGACCTACAAAAGAAAGACGGTAAGAACTCGAGGCGTTAAATTTAAGTGGCCTGTGAAAGGACGGGTAATTAGAAAATACGGGTATTACAAAGGCGTAAAGTTTGAGGGAATTATTATAAGAACAAAAAAAAGACAGACCGTAAAAGCTTCTGCTCCTGGAAAGGTAATTTACAGTAGTTGGGGTCCAGGAAGTTACGGAAAAATGGTGATTGTACGTCATGCAGGAGGACGATTTCACTCTGTATATGCCAATAACTCTAAAAATCTTGTGAAATTGCATGATACTGTTATCACGGGAACTCCTATTGCGAGGGCCGGCGATTCTCGTTATAAGGGAAAATCAATGTTACGTTTTGAGATTCGATATCGTACAATTCCGAAAAATCCGTTATCATATTTACCCAGAGCGTATTAGTAGAAAGGAAAAAAATGGACAACGTAGAAGATTTGTTATCCTTTATTAGGGATGTGCCTAATTTTCCAAAAGAAGGCATTATTTTTAAAGATATTACCCCTGTTTTGATGAATCCAGATGCATTCAAATTTGCGATCGAATCCATGGCAAAACCATTGCAAAATGAGAAGATAGATTTAGTTGTAGGGATAGAAGCAAGAGGTTTTATTACTGCGGCATCTCTAGCGTATAAATTGGGTGCTGGTCTTGTTTTGGTAAGAAAGCCCGGCAAGTTGCCTTGGGAGAAAGAAGCAGTTACATATGAACTAGAGTATGGTACAGATACTCTGGAAATACATAAAGATGCCATTAATCCAGATATGAATGTAGTAATTGCAGATGATTTAATTGCAACTGGGGGAACTGCAAAAGCTTCCATAGAACTCATAGAAAAAGTAGGGGGAAAAGTGCACGCATTATCTTTTCTCATTGAACTTGCATTTTTAAATCCAAGAGAAAATCTTGCTGATTATACTATTCATTCGGTAATCAATTATTAATGGATACACTGCAAAATTTTAAAAAAATAGATCCTAAAAGAGCTGGATATCTGCAATTTGCTTTAAGAGCGATGATTGTATTGCAGGTTCTGGGATATTTTTTGTTATTCTCTGGTGTTCTTGGTGGATGGCCGCCGAATATGCCTGGAGAAAACGGGTTTTATGCAAAAATGGCTGAACGTTTGGTGAAACCCCCTAAATTTGATCAGATGCCAGTTAAAGTTCATAAAGAGAAAAAAAGAAGTCCTTTTTCACTGAATAGTCTAATCGGTAAAATTCAAAAAGATCTTATGCAAGCAGGTGTGAAAGCTGGAGTTGCTATCTTGCTTGTTTCGGTTGAGTTGTCGCTAAGATTAGCGGCTGTATCCACAGGTTTGATTGTTATTTTGTTTGGCGGATGGGTTAGACGAAGAATACGAAATTGGCTGATCCGTATCAAAATGAAAACTACCGAAGAGAAGATCGAGATTTTGGAAAAACGCATTGCAGAATTAGAAAAAACTAAATTATAGCTACGGCATCAATTTCAACCAGAAAATCTGGATTCGCCAGACCGGCACAAACGATTAGTGTGCTCGTAGGTGGATTTGATTTGTCCCAGTGTTTTACTCCAAGTTCTCTTCCTGCTTGTGTGTATTCTTTTCCAACGATGTAGGTAGTTACTTTGACTAGATTCGACATGGTTGCACCGCCTTCTGTAAGGACTTCTTTTAAGTTTTTTATTACTTGTTCGGCTTGTATGTTAAAGTCCCCAATACCTACCACATTTCCTTCTTTGTCTGCAGGCACCTGTCCAGCTACAAAAATTAAACGTTTGCCTTCTTCAATAGAAATTCCATGTACATAATTTGCGAATGGAACGTGTACAGAGTCAGGACTGAAGTTTTTACGTTTCATGAAAAGTTCTCCTTTAGTCTGAGCAAGATGATTGCGATTAGAAAGTGAGTATTATAGGATAATTTTTCGTAGATGGACAGATTGTACTTTTATGTCCCCGTAGCTCATCTGGATAGAGCGCAGGATTCCTAATCCTGAGGTAAGAGGTTCGAGTCCTCTCGGGGACACCAATAAAATTTCAAAAGTGAATGTAGTGAAAAGAATAATTTTGTTTATTTGTTTATGTTCTTTAGTTTTGTCCGTGATGTTACTATTGAAAAGTAAAAATCACAAAAGCGAAAATATCATCTCTAGCACCAGTCCAATGGTCAATGTCAAAAATCCTGAATTTTTATCTAAAGATTCACAAATTGGAAAAAAATATTTC
>CAZLCI010000049.1:0-14625 GCA_964558115.1 uncultured Nitrospinaceae bacterium
TTGCGTCTTCCACATGAATCTCGTGTAAAATATGGTCGGTTTCGTAGTTAGGAAGAGCAATTCCATCTTGATTTGAAAGAGAAGCGTAAATGGAGTCAGGTTGCCAATGTTTTGATAATGAAAAAGAAATGGTATTAGCTATCATCAAAGCTAGAATAACGTTGTAGTCTTGAGTGAGTTCGAAAATGATAAGCACTGATGTCATTGGTGCACGTATTACTGATGCAAAAGCTGCACCCATACCTACAAGAGCGTAACTTCCAGAATTTCCTATAATTGATGGAAAAAAAATTTCCATTATAGATGCTACTGTTCCTCCTGCCATTGCACCTAAAAAAAGAGTAGGAGCAAAAATTCCTCCGCATGAGCCAGTTCCGTAGGAAATAGAAGTTGCTATTAATTTTAAAATTAGCAAGATGGATAGAATATGAAATGTGTAACTGCCAGATAGGGCTTTGTTTACAAAGGGATATCCTACTCCAAATATCTGAGGAAATTGTAATCCAATAATACCTATGCATAATCCTCCCGCTGTAGTGAGTAAAATAGATTTCCAGCCAGTAATTCTTATCCATTTTGATCTTATGTATAAGAGAGTTTTGCAAAAAGTGACTCCTACAAATGCGCAAAAAATACCAACTAAAGCATAGATCAGAAGTTCCATTGGATTTTCAAGTGAGTATTCTGGAACTAAGAAAACAGGTTGATTGCCTAAAATAGATCTTTGTACTACTGCTGCAGTAACTGAAGCTAAAACAATAGATCCTAAAACACGAGCGTTTAAATCTCCAACAATTTCTTCGAGAGTAAAAGTAATTGCAGCAATAGGAGTATTGAAAGCAGCCGCTATTCCTGCAGCGGCACCAACAGGGATAAGGGATTTTATCCGTTGCCTTTTCATGGAAAACATTTCTCCTATCCAGCTTGCCATTCCAGAACATATCTGAACAGTTGGTCCTTCTCTTCCTAAACTGGAGCCTGAGCCTATGTTAATTAGGCCTATGAAGAATTTTCCAATCCATACTCTTCTTGGAATATGGCCGTTGTGAACTGCGTATGCAATTTTAGTTTGAGGAATTCCGCTTCCTCTGGCGTCCGGTACTATGTACTGAAGTGATATGGCAGCTATTAATGCACCAAGACCGGGAATGAGGATAATTAAGAACCAAGAAAGTGAACTTTGAGAAGTTAGATGAGAAGAACCAAAAAGAAATTCTTGAAGCCATGCTATCGAAAGATGAAAAGAAACCGCAGTTAGTCCGGCCAATAAACCGACAAAAATTGTTACAGCATAAAAGATCCCTTCTCTTGCAAATCCAAAGTGTAAAAGCCAACTGAGAAGATTGATTCTAAATTTTTGTCTTTTCATGAGGTTCCGTTTAATTTTATTATTATGTGGCGATAATCACTTCGTAGAAATGAAGAGATTCGAAATGAAACTAGAATCCTTCTCTTTTAAGACGAGCACTATTCCAAGATTCATTAATACTATTTGTTTCTTCGTCTAGTTCTGCCATATCGCAAAAAATTTCAATTCTATGTCCGTCAGGGTCACAAAAATACATTGCCCTGTTTTCACCCCAAGTGCCATCGCCTTCAGGATGAGTAGGGCTATGTACTACGGGTCCTCTGACAATTTCTATATTATTTTCTTTAATCCACTTTTCCCACTCACGAAATTCTTCGAGATTTTGAACTTGGAAAGCAAAATGGTGCACACCTAAATCTATGGCAGGGCCGTGATCAGTTTTTGGAATTTCAGCAAGTTTTTCTTTTTCTGTTTCTGGGAAAAAAACGAGATTTAGATCGTGGTGTAAAGGACCACATCTTAGAAAGCAAAGACCTGATTTGAAAATGGGATGTTCTCCTGGATCATGTCTTTCTGAAACAGTGAACCCTAAGACATTCAGATAGAAGTCTAAAGAAGTTTCAATGTCAGAAACTTTTATAGCTATATGTTGAAGACCCGTGAAGCCATTTTGGGGTATTGGCATTTAGTATCCTTAATTTCATACGCTACTTATAAACATGATATTATCTCAACTTGATTTTCGGTCAAGTGTTTTTTTGTCTTCTGTTTAATTTTAATTTTTTAAGCTTTACCGAAAATTTACTATAGGATAGGTTGTATGAAAATTTCACAAAGAGGAGTTAAGTATGAGTTTGAAAACAGGAGTAGTAGGCTTGGGTGTCATGGGAGGTGCTTTTGCAGGTCATATGCTTGATTCAGGTTTTGAAGTTCAGGGATTTGATCCATCAGAAGACGTTTTTGAAAAATTTGAAGGAAAGGCATTGGTTCGTTCCAATTCGCCAGCTGAAGCTGCTTCAAATGTTGATTTGGTAATGCTTTCTCTTCCTAATTATAAAGTTGTTGAGCAGGCTGTGAGTGGAGATAATGGTGTTTTCACTGGATGTGCTGAAGGAACCATCATTGCTGATATGAGTACTGTTCCTCCGAAATTTTCAAAAGATATGGCAAAAATGGCTCAAGATAAAGGATTGACATGGTTGGATTGTCCCGTGAGCGGTGTTGGAAAGCAGGCTGCAGTGAAAGACTTGGTGGTTATGGTAGCTGGACCAAAAAATTCTTTCGATAAATCGAAACCAGTATTTGATGCGATTGGAAAAAAAACTGTATATGTAAGTGAACAAAATGGTCATGCAGCTCAATTGAAACTGGTTGTGAACTTGGTTTTATTTGTAACTATGGCGGGAGCAGCAGAAGGATTGACTCTTGGGCTTAAATCGGGACTAGACCCAGATATTATGTTAGATGTCCTCTGTTCTGGAGCTGCTGGATCAAATGTTTTGGAAGTTAGGGGAAAAGATATGCTTTCTAATCACTTTCCTCCATCAGGACCAATTAATATAGTATTAAAAGATCTCGAATGTGCTATACAGTCTGCGAAAGATCAGGATGTGCCTGTGCCTTTAGCTGGTTTATTAGAACAGATATATCTTTCTCAGAGAAGTAAAGGCAGAGGAAATGAAGATGGAAGTTCAATTTTTAGAATTTTCCAAGAACTAGCAAATTATCAGGCATAGAAAGTTTTTAAGTTTCTTTTATGGTAGTTCTGATTACTTTTTCGAGTTCTTCGTTATTGAGTGTTTCTAATTGCCCGAAGGTCACCACCGCCTGTTTTTCCTGATCACCACGATCACCCCACCATAATAGAAAACTCTCGTCTAAGTATCCATATTTGATAGGAATTTCTGCATCTGTTATCTGTTTTCCTAGAATATAACTAATACGTTCTGCATACTCCTTACTCTTTTTTCTTATTTCATCTATTTCTTGCATCGCAATACCTTTTTTATTAGAAATTCATTTTTTAGTAATATAACCATTTTCCGCTTTTCTCACGTCTCCGTTTTCCAAAATCGTCCATTTTGAGAAGTTCCGTTCCTTTGAAAACAGGACCGTCAACACAGACTCTCCACCCCGAACAAGAACATTGTCCGCATAAGCCCACTGCACATTTCATGTATCTTTCAATTGCGAAAAATGATTTTTCGGGTGGAAGTTCTTTTATGCATGCTTTCATCATCATTTCAGGACCGCAAATCGCATAATTTTCTGAGTCAAAAGGAAGAAGCTTTGTTATAACACCTTTTTGACCAAGAGACCCATCATCTGTTGTTACATGGACATCTCCCATTTTTTTAAACTCTTCTAAATATAAAATTTCACTTTCAGTTCTGCCGCCAAGAAGGAAAGTAGGATTCTCTGAGGATAGTGCCAGTAATCTTAATTCAGCAATCCCAACCCCACCTCCAATAAGCGTGATATTTTTAAATTCTGGGTACCCATTTCCTAAAGGACCTCTTATTCCAATTTCTCTTCCCGGTTCTAATTCGCCAAGGGATTTAGTGAACTCTCCTGCTATTTTTATAGTAATTCCATTTGAATAAGAAAGTGTGAATGGTTTTTCACCGATACCAGGTATCCAAACCATGAAAAACTGTCCGGGTTTAGCTTTTGGTTCAAAATCAAAAAATATTGTGTAGATTAATTCGCTCTCACGTTTGTGTTCCAGGATTCTAACTATTTCTCTCATGTTGACTCCTGAAAATTCTTATGAGCTTTCCCGATAATTTGGTGTAAATCTTTTCCTTTAAGATACGATTGAATGCCTGCCCAAATATCTTTTGTTGTTTTAATTGATTCTTCTGTCGATTTTCCAAGAAAAACTGTTCCAAGTCCTAAGACAGACGCTCCTGCCAATAAGTATTCTACTCCATCTTCCCAAGTCTCAATACCTCCATAGGCTATTATAGGGCATGCAAATTTCTCAAATGCCTCGAATGTCATAAGTAAATTTATCGGTTTTAGTGCTTGGCCACTGATTCCACCCGAAGTACCTGCAAGGATAATTTCCTTTGTTCTGATATCTATAGATAGACCAGGCCCTAAAGTATTAGCGCAACCTAATCCATCAGCACCAGATTCTAAACATTTTTCAGCTACCGCCAAATAGTCACTATTAGGAGATAATTTTGCAATTATTGGTTTATTTGTGGAATTACGAACTCTGGAAGTTATTTCTCCTGAAAGAGTAGGATTTTGTCCAATGCTTTCCATGATTGTTTTTTCACCTGGCTCTTTGTTTGGACATCCCAAATTGATTTCTATAATATCTGCAAAGGGGGAAACTTTTTCGGTAACATAAGCAAATTCTTTTGGATTGCCAGCATAGATTGAGGCGATTAAGAGGGATTTGCTCAGTTTGATTTTTGAGAGTTCGTCTATCCAGTCATCTAGGTCTTGAGTTGGAAGAGCAAGTGAGTTAAGAGTAGGCCCTCCTGAAGAATTGTTGTAAATTATGACCGGGTTCTCATTTCCTTTTTTTTCATTTGGCCCAATAGATTTTGTGACATATCCTCCAATTGAAGCGCCCTGGTTTTCGAAAGTTTCAAATACTTCAGGATAACTTAAAATTCCGCTAGCATTAATTATAGGAGGTGATATTAAAGGGAATGATTTCAAAATTTGTATCCATATTTGATAATCAAAAAAAAACTAATCTAAGTATAGGAATGATTAGCGTTCACTGCAAAGAGTTATTTTTATTTCTTTAATTATTTTTTTCTTGTCTTTGATTGTAATATGTTTTAGTTGATTTTATTTTTTTCTTTTCATAATTTTTTAATGAGACTTAAATGCTGGCTTTAGTGGTTCTTTTATATTTAATTTCTTCGATTGGTCATTTGTACATTATGTTGACTGGAAGAAAAAAAATATTCAATTTTATTCTTGTATGTTTGATTTTCGGGTTTGTTGTACATGGAATTTTGTTAGGTTCTGCATTCTCTTTGTTTGAAGATAAAAGTATGGGTGTTTGGTTTAGCGGGATTTCTTGGGTGATTTTGTTATTTTATCTTCTTCTTTATGCTAAGTATAAAGAAATTGCATTTGGTGGATTCGCTGTACCAGTTGCTTTTATTATTGAAGGATATGCATCTACTTTTCCCGGTCTTTTGGGTGGGGGTTCTTCGGAAATGGAAGGGTATTTACTTAAGGGCCATGCATACTTGGCTGTACTAAGTATGGCGGCTTTTTTCCTGCTCATGTTTACTTCTGTTATGTATATCATTCAGTCTTCCCAATTAAAATCAAGACGTCCTGGGGCATGGCTTCATAGGTTGCCTGCCTTAAATGTTCTAGATGACTTGGGTCATAAAATCTTATATTTCGGGTTTGCTTTTTTAACCTTTAGCTTATTACTCGGATCTATGTGGGCTCGTTCAAAGCACGGAACATTTTGGAGTCTTGATCCTTTCTCCCTTGTTCGAACATGGCCATTGGCTCTCACGTGGCTTGCCTATGGATTGCTTCTGATTTGCAGGATAACTAGAAGTTGGAAAGGAATGAGGTCGGCTATTTTTTCTATGTTTTGTTTTGTATGTGTGATTTTTTCTTTGTTTAGTCATTTTTAGGAGACTAAGTGATAGACAAAAGTTCCCTGATATTAGTTGGAATAAGTCACCATAGAACCCCTATAGAAATAAGGGAGAGACTGTTTATTCCCGAAACTTCTCTTCTGGATTCTTTGAAAAAATTAAATTCTTCTAGTTCCCTTGAAGAATGTTTGATTTTATCCACGTGTAATCGCGTGGAAGTTTATGCTTATACTCAGAATTATGAAAAATGCGTAAGCGCAATTCACGATTTCTTTGTCGAAGTGCAGAATATTGATCCTGGTATTTTAAAGAAACATTTGTATGTTCTTAGGGATGAACAGGTTGTGGGACATCTTTTTAGAGTCTCTGGAAGTCTGGATTCTATGGTAATAGGTGAACCTCAAATACTAGGTCAAGTTCGTAATTCTTTTAAGATTGCTTCTGAGAATCAGTTTATTGGGAAGAATTTACTTTCTCTGTTTAGTTTTGCCTTTAGGGTTGCTAAAAAAATTAGAGAGCAGACAAAAATAGGGAAGGATCCTATTTCTGTTAGTTCTGTTGCTCTTGATTTAGCTAAAAAAATCTTCCGTACTTTTGAAGACCGAACAGTATTGTTGGTTGGCTCTGGTGAGATGGCAGAGTCTGCGATGCAGCATATTGTTTCACAGAAACCAAACAAAATTCTTGTAGCAAATAGGACTTACGCACATGCCCAAGCGTTAGCCTCGAAATATTCTGGTTGGGCTATAGATTTTGAAAACTTAAAAGATGAAATGAGTGAAGCTGATATCATACTCACTTCTACGAGTTCTCCAAGTTTTATTATTGATTCTTCTATGGTGAATCTATCTCTCGAAGTTCGCAAAGATAGGCCAATGTTGTTTCTTGATATTGCGGTTCCTAGAAATATAGATCCATTGGTTAATAAAATAGAGAATATTTTTCTTTTTGATGTAGATGACCTTCAGAAGATCGCTTCGGATAATATGAAGGGAAGGGAAGAAGAATCTCGGGAAGCAAAGTTTATAGTCGAAAAGGAAGTTCAGTCTTTTTTAAATTCAAAGATTGTTGAGGATTCTTCAGATATCTTAATCGAAATAAGGAGATTGGCTGAAAATTTCAGAAGGGAAGAAGTGAAAAGAACTGTTTCCAGTCTCCCTGAATTAGACGAAAGAGTAATTGATGGTATTGATTTGATGACACGCGCAATTATTAAAAAGATTCTTCACAATCCTTCTGTAACTATAAAAGAAATCTTAGAGGAAGGTTCTGGTGGGGATTCGATTCATCTTGTGAAACGTTTGTTTGGAATTGAAGATACTTCTTCCAAGCAATCTTTTTCATCCTCAGAAGAAGAATCTGAAAGCATTTCATAAGTAAATTGGAGTGAAATTGAAAGACAAATTGGTTATAGGAACGAGGGGGAGTATGCTCGCTATGACTCAAGCGAGACTGGTTGAAAAAGAGTTGGGAGAGATTGTTCCTTCCGTGAAGATAGAGTTGAAAGTGATTAAAACGAAAGGGGATATGTTGTCTTCATCTTCTAGTCAAGAAACTGACAAATCCCTCTTTGTTAAAGAATTGGAAGAATCTCTTCTGAAAAAAGAAGTGGATTTAGCTGTTCACAGTTTAAAAGATATGCCAAGCGATATCCCTGATGGATTGGAATTGGTTGCAATTCCAAAGAGAGAAGAACCCTATGATGTTTTGATTTCAAAAGATGGAGATTCAATTCGAAATCTTTCCCCTGGAAGTAGGGTAGGTACAAGTAGCTTGCGTCGGTCCTCACAGTTGAGAAAGTATCGTAATGATCTGCAGGTTTTCCCTATAAGAGGTAATGTAGATACGAGATTAGAAAAACTAGCAAAAGGAGATGTAGATGCATTGATTTTAGCTTCTGCAGGGTTGAAAAGACTGGGGAAAGAAGAAGAGATAATCGAAGTTCTATCTCCTGAAATTATGTTGCCTTCTCCGGGTCAAGGAGCATTAGGTATACAGGCAAGGATTGGCGATGAATTTGTTTCAGAATGTCTTCAGCAATTAGATCATTTTGTTAGCAGATGTTTGGTGTCTGCTGAGAGGAAAGTGATGAAGATCGTAGAGGGTGGTTGCAGGATTCCTTTGGGAGCGTTTGCTGAAATAAGGAATGAACAAATATTTTTAAGAGCTTTATTGTTAAGTCTGGATGGTAAGAAAGTTTCTTATTCAGAAGGATTTGGAGAATTGTCAGAGCCAGAAAAACTTGGATCAGATATTGCTAGAGAACTTCTTGATTCTGGCGGTAATGAGATTCTTTCTAATTTGTTGGAGGATTGACTTTGTCTATAGTAGGTGCTCCTTTAAGTTCTCGCAGAATTATGATTACAAGACCAGACAATCAAAGTGGTGATTTTGAGTTTCTTCTGCGAGAAAATGGAGCGGAAACTGTATCCTTTCCTCTAATCTCAATAGCAGAGCCTGAAAGTTGGGATCCGTTAGACAAATCTATACAAAGAATAGGAGAGTATGACTGGCTTGTTTTCACGAGTGTAAATGGCGTTTCATTCTTTGAACAGAGAGTAAATTTTCTAGATAAAAAAGAAGATCTGCTGTCTTCTGAATGTAAAGTTTTGTCAATTGGTCCAGTCACTTCAAAGGCAATTAAGGACTCTTTGCAAAAAAAAGTTTTTGGTTGTCCTCAGGATTATACATCTGAGGGTATAGTAGATTTCTTGAAAGATATGGAGATTGAAGGTGACAGTTTCCTGTTGCCTAGAGCGGCAGTTAGCAGAGAATTTCTTCCTGAAGAACTAAAACTACGTGGTGCTAAGGTAGATGTTGTTCCTGCTTATCAGACTAAGTTTGTAAAGTTTCCAGCAAATTCTCCTTTTTTTGATTTGTTGTATGAGGGCAAGATCGATATGGTTACTTTTTTAAGTTCTTCTACTGTAAACGCTTTTGTGAACTGTTTTGGAGAAGAGGAACTTAAGGAAATTTGTGAGAAAATTGATTTTGCATGTATAGGCCCAATAACTGCCGACACCTTGATAGAAAAAGGCCTTCCTCTTAGTGTAGAGTCTGATGTTTCTACCTCTGCTGGTTTGACGAATAAGATAGTTGAGTTCTACCATGGAAGTTAATTCATTTTAAATTGCTAGTCTTGGAGATTGGATTGAGTAGTGAATTTTCAAAATCAAAAGATAAAGAAGGTGTTTCATTTCTTCGGACAAGAAGAACAAGAAGTTCTAAAGCTATAAGAAATTTAGTTCGTGAAAATAGACTTCATCCAGAAAATTTCGTTTATCCTTTTTTTGTTGTGGAAGGAGATGGGGTTAGGGAAGAGATTCAGTCAATGCCTGGGCAATTTCAAATGTCTGTAGATAATTTACTTGATGCTTGCAGAGAGATTATTGAATGTAAGATTTCCGCTGTTATTCTTTTTGGCATACCTCATGCAAAAGATGACAAAGCTACTGAAGCATATGCTGAGAATGGGATTATTCAAATAGCCACAAAGGTCATTAAAGAAAACTTTCCTGAACTTTGCGTGATCACTGATGTTTGTCTTTGCGAATACATGGATCACGGTCATTGTGGTGTAGTTGAAGGCAATAGAATCGTCAATGATTCAACTTTAGAATTGCTTTCTCAAACAGCGCTTAGTCATGTAATTGCCGGAGCCGATATGGTTGCTCCTTCAGATATGATGGACGGGAGAGTTGGGCATATTCGTAAAATTCTTGATAGCAATGGATTTCCTGAGACTCCAATAATGTCCTATGCATCCAAATATGCGAGTGCATTTTATGGCCCTTTTCGAGTTGCAGCTGAAAGCACTCCTTCCTTCGGAGATCGTTCTACTTACCAAATGGATCCGTCAAATTCTCGAGAAGCAATTAGAGAAGTGGCAATTGATATAGAGGAAGGTGCGGATATTATTTTGGTGAAACCTGCACTGCCATATTTGGATATTCTGTCTAAAGTAAGATCGGAGTTTGATATTCCGGTTGCAGCTTATAATGTTTCTGGAGAGTACGCGATGCTAGTTTCTGCGATGAAAGCAGGTTGGTTAGATCCAGAAAAAGCTTTTATGGAATCTCTTGTTTCAATTCGGAGAGCAGGTGCTGATTTTATTATTACCTATTTTGCGAAAGATGCCTCAAGAAGGTTACTTGGTGATTTCGATACTCCACTTAGTTGGATGTAAATAAATTTCAGTTTATCAACTTTTATTTTTAGGAGAGGAAAAATGCCTTCAAATGAAATAGTTTTTTTAGATGGTGCACGTACTCCATTTGGAACATTTCTCGGAACGCTGAAAAGTTTGTCTGCTACAGATTTGGGAACCATTGCTGCAAAGGAAGCAATGAAGCGTTCAAATGTTACTCCAGATATGATTGACCACACAGTTGTAGGTAATGTCATGCAATCAAGTGCGGATGGAGTGTATATAGGAAGGCATGTTGCTTTGGCAGCAGGAGTTCCTCAAGACAAACCTGGATATTGTGTAAATAGAATGTGTGCTTCAGGATTTCAATCTGTTTTAAGTGGCGCAAAAGAGATTTTGACTGGAGATGCTGAATTTGTTTTATGTGTTGGTGCAGAGAATATGAGTTTAGCTCCGCATGTCATTAGAAACTCTAGAACGGGTATTGGCCTTTTTCAAACCTCTATGGAAGATTCCTTGCAGTCAGCCTTAACGGATTTGCAGGCGGATGTCCCGATGGGAATTACAGCAGAAAACCTCGCAGAAAAATATAATCTGAACCGTGAAGAAATAGACGAATTTGCTGCGCTCAGTCAAAAACGTGCGCACGATGCATGGGAGGAAGGAAGACTTGCGGAAGAGTGTGTGGCAGTTGAGATTGCAGATCGAAAAAAAACAATTCTGTTTGAGGCGGATGAACATATACGAGTTGATAGTACTGCTGATAAATTAGCTAACTTAAGACCTGTTTTTAAAAAAGATGGAGTTGTGACAGCAGGGAATGCAAGTGGAATTAACGACGGTGCCGCTTCTGTCGTCATATCTTCTTTGGAAGCTGCTGAGAAAAAAGGATTAAAGCCTATAGGCAAATTAGTGTCATGGGGTGTTTCTGGTTGTGATCCACATATCATGGGTATTGGTCCCGCTCAGAGTAGTAGAATAGCCTTAGATAAAGCGGGGTTAACTTTAGAGGATATGGATTTAGTGGAAATCAATGAAGCGTTTTCTGCGCAATATCTGGCAGTTGAAAAGGAACTGGGATTAGATAGAGACAAGACAAATGTCAATGGAGGTGCAATTGCAATTGGCCATCCTGTTGGAGCAAGTGGAACTCGGCTTACTCTGACTATATTGAAAGAATTACAAAGACGTAATGCAAAATATGGTCTAGCAGGTGCATGTATAGGAGGAGGCATGGGACTTTCTTTGATAGTAGAGTCTTTGAACTCCAATTAATTTAAAAAATTGATCGGTTTTCTATGTATGAGAATATTTTAGTAGATATTTATGAAAATGATAGAGTAGCTGTTCTGACTTTCAATCGTCCAGATGCTTTGAATGCATTGAATGGAAAGACTTTAGAAGAGCTAGATAGTGCATTAGATATGCTTTCCAAAGATACTGTTTCTAAGGTCCTTATTCTTACTGGGACTGGGACGAAATCATTTGTTGCAGGTGCAGATATTAAAGAGATGCAGGGTCTGGATAAAGAACAGGGCAAAGAGTTTTCTGTGAGGGGGCAAAATGTCCTCAACAAGCTAGAGAGATTGGGAAAACCTTCTATTGCGGCCATCAATGGTTTTGCCCTTGGCGGCGGCAGCGAAGTTGCATTGGCATGTTCCATACGCATAGCGTCAGAAAATGCGAAATTCGGTCAGCCAGAAATTAATCTTGGTATTATTCCTGGATATGGTGCTACACAAAGATTGCCTAGAATAGTTGGACTAGGAAGAGCTATAGAAATAATGACGACTGGAGAAATGATTTCAGCGAATACTGCTAGAGAAATTGGTCTTGTTAATGCAGTTGTTCCGCAAGATCAACTTCTAGAGAGATCTATGGATTTGGCTCGAATTATCGCTTCTAAGAGTGCACCGGTAATAAAATTAATTTTAGATTCTGTTTATGAAGGTCTAAATGGAAATTTTCAAAGTGGGTTAGATATAGAAAGTGATGCAATCGGTTCAAGCTTTGTTACGAAAGATGCGCAAGAGGGTATACAAGCTTTTATTGAAAAAAGAAAAGCAGATTTTCAAGACTGCTAAGTAGAAAAAGGGAAAGTTTTATGAAGAGAAGAAAGAAAAAAAATAGAAAATTATCCTCAGGAAATTTTCATGTATCTTCTCTTTATTCATTGCCTCTTCATAAGACAGATCGTGAACTCAGAAAAATACAAATAAAAGAATGGATGGACGTAAACCTTCCCCCAGTAGGAACGAAGGAGTGGGAAGATCTGTGTACGGGTTGTGGAAAATGTTGCTGTGATAAAGTTTGGAGAGGTAAAAAACTAGTAGCTTTAACAAGTTTTTGTAAGTTTCTGGATTTAGAAACGAATCGTTGTAGTGTATATAACAATCGTTTTTCCTACGAACCTCTCTGTTCTCAGATTGATGCTGAAATTATAGAGATGGGAGCTTTGCCCGAAGACTGTCCCTATGTAGTAGATTTGCCTGGCTATAAAGGTCCTCTTGTGATCGAAAAAACGATAGAAGAATTCTAGTTTCATCTACAATATTAATTCTCTTGGAAGGGTTGGTGATGCTTGCTTGATTCTATTCATCCAAATTTGCTTGCCTTGATTGCTGCAACGAATGTGGCAATTTCACGTATCCTCTATCGAAATGCAATTAGAAAATTAAGTGCTTTCCACATAACATTTATTTGGTGTTTGGTAGCTGCAGTTACTTCGATTTCTTTTTATATGATAGACAAAAAAATAGATGTGTGGCCAATCGAAGCAATTTTGTGGTTTATGTTAGTAGGTGTCATCGGCGGGTTTGTTGCGCGGTATGTCTTGATTACGTCTATAGAATATGTCGGTCTTGCGAGAACTTCGGTGCTTAATCAGACGAGTTTGGTTTGGTCGTCTGCTTTTGGGGTTTTAATATTTTTAGAACATATGAATATATGGCTTTTTTGCGGTACGTTGTCGATTATGTTTGGGTCGATTTTGCTCGTGTATGATCCGAAGGGAAAGATGAAGGTAGTTTCCAAATATGTTTACCTTATTCCAATTGGAAATTCATTTATTATCGCGATTTCTCATATTTTGAGAAAATTTGGAATGATACTTTTGCCCTCAGGTTCTTTTGGTGTTGCTGTTGCAAGCGTGACTGCATTAGTTTGTATGTTTATTGTCTTGCCTTTTTCAAAGGGATTGAATATTAAATCCCTTGATAGAAGATCTATTGTGCTGGTCACCATTGGTTCTTTTTTTAATTCCGTTTCGGCTATTTTGTTTTGGACTGCAGTAATGAACGGAAGGCTGGTTGAAGTAGTTCCAGTAAATAGACTTTCTGTTCTTTTGATTATATTTTTATCCTGGCTCTTCTTTAGAAAGCAGGAACTGGTTAGTTTGAGAGTAGTTTTGGGAGGAGTGATGTCTGTAGCAGGAGCTCTTCTAGTAGTGCTTGGTAAATAAATCAAAGGAGTTTGAGTATCGAATTTCTAGATCCTAGATTATCTGCTCTTATCGCGGCTGTTTTTATTTCTTTCGCAAGACTTCTTTACAAGGCTGCTCTGCAATATATAGGAGTAGGAATCTCTACTGTCATTATGAGTTTAGTTTCAGTGATAGTGGGATATATTTTTTTGAAGATTGAAGGAAAAGTAGACTCTTTCCCATTGTATGCATGCTTGTTGTTTGTAGGCGTTGGAATGAGCGCTAATCTAGCAGGTCGTTACTTTAGTCTTGTTTCTATTAATTTAGTTGGTTTATCGAGAACCTCTATTTTAATGCAGACTAGTTTGGTTTGGTCTGCTGCCTTTGCTGTATTATTTTTGAATGAAGAAGTCAATTTCTATGTTTTCTGCGGGACTATGGCAGTTATGTTTGGCTCTATTTTACTTGTGTACGAAAAGGATTCGAATTACTCCAAAGTTCCTTTTACTCATTTTCTAGTTCCGGTAGTCACAGCGATTACGTTCGCTTTAGCACATTTGCTTGGAAAATTAGGTCTTGCGATTGTTGATTCTGCACCTTTTGCGCAGACGATATCTAATGCAACATCTTTTGTTGCAATGTTTATGATATTTGTCTGTTCCAAAGAATTTAAGGTGGGCGGCTGGAAGAAGATTCATCCTATTTTAATGGTAAGCGTTGGAGCTCTATTTAACGCGATGGCGGCATTTTTTTTCTGGACCGCACTACGGACTGGAGATATTGTGCAGGTTTTGCCAATTAACAGATTAAACGTTCTGATGATAATATTTCTTTCTTGGGTTTTTTTTCGAAAACAGGAAAGTATAACGAAGCAGGTTGTAATCGGGGGTGTGTTGGCAGTTGTAGGTGCTTTTTTCGTGGCTCTTGGCAAATAACTTGTAGGAGAATGAGGTGGACGCAAAAGTGCAGGAATGTGTAGACGGAATATTGTCTGGAAACATACGTCTTGCTGCGAGGGCAATTACGTTGATTGAAAATAGGGATCCCATCGCAAAGAAAATTTTAGAGAGGGTTTTCCCCTATGGTGGAAAGATTCCGGTCGTTGGAATTACAGGGCCGCCAGGTGTCGGAAAGAGTACCTTGGTCAATAGCATGG
>CAZLCI010000050.1:0-14181 GCA_964558115.1 uncultured Nitrospinaceae bacterium
AATGACATTTTAATTTAACAAAAAAAAAAGTTAAGAATTTAGAAACTTGAATCATAAATTCCGCTAAATTTGTATGCTTCGTCTAGCAATACAATTGGATGTAAAACTCTTAGACCCATTCCGCCTTTTCTGGAACCGAAATCTATTTGTATCTGGCAACCTGGATTACCAGTACAGACAATTTCTGCTCCTGTAGAAACAATGTTATCCATCTTTCTGTCTAATAATCTCATAGACAGATCCGTGTGTGTCAGATTATAACTTCCAGCCGAACCACAACACCAATCGCTTTCAGGAAGAATACTCATATTAAGGTTTTCTATAGAATTAAGAACCTCTATTGGCTGCGTCCTAACCTTCAATGAATGATAAAGATGACATGCATGATGATATGTAATGTGATGTTCTTTTGGAAGACGCACTTTATGCAAGGGTATCCTAGACAAAAAATCCATTATATCCATAATTTTTTCTCCAAAATATAAAGCATCTTGAAAAATTGACTTCTGATTAGACAACAAATTCCCGTAATCCCTTAGCATGGCGCCACATCCTGATACTGCTAAAACGATTGCATTAAATTTTTTTAAGTCATCAAAAGCACCAATATTCTCTTTTGCAAGGATTCTCGCAGTTTCTCTATCACCAGCGTGTGCTTGTAAAGCACCACAACAAGTTTGAGATTTTGGAAAAACAACATGGACTCCATTTGCTTTCAAAACACGAGTAGCAGCAAGATTCACTTCATTAAATAAAACAGACTGTATACAACCCGAAAAAAATGCAACTTTGTATTTTGCTTTTTTATTTCCCTCTTCTTCTGTGGGCTGTAAAATCATATTAGAAATAGCAGGAACTTCCGGCATCATTGGTTCTAAATCACGGATTTTATTTGGCAGCAAGGATAATTTCTTTACAAGATTTCTAAGGAAAGTGTTCTGATATATCCAAGTTAAAATACAAAAGAATTGTAAAAGTAAACGGTTCGGTAATAGCCAGCGGAAAAGAAAGCGTCTAAACAATTTAGAAACTAAACTTCTATTCCTAACTTTTTCTAATCCCTCACGAGCAGACTCTATAAGAGAGCTGTATTCTACCCCTGAAGGACATGCCGTTTCACATGCTCTACAATCTAAACATCGATCCAGATGTTTTATGACTGTTTCATTTACACCTATCTCTCCATCCTTGACCATCTTAATTAGATAAATTCTTCCTCTTGGAGAATCCATTTCATTACCAAGTAATGAATATGTAGGGCAAGTAGTCGTACAAAAACCGCAATGTATACACTTTTGAATTATTTCACTATCAGGACCGAAATCACCAAGAAAAGGATTTTGTTCTGATTGATCTATCTTTTTAAGTTTTAAACTCATAACTTATTAATAAACCTTCCGGGGCTAAGAATTTGATTCGGATCAAGCTTTTTCTTTATATTTGACATTAAATTAAGAGCAACAGGGGAAACTGAGTCTTCACCCCAAACTGAATTCGTATTAGATAGTTCATGAGGTCCCTGTTCTAAGAAAACATTGACATAACGCCCATTTTCTTTTTTTGATCCCTCCAAACAATGAGATGAAAAAATTTTCCAGCTTCTATCATGATCTTCTATTGTTCCTATTCCATCTATCCAACATTGAAAAATTCCACTTCCAGCATGTGAAGAGAAATTAAGTTCGTCTACCCTAGGAAAAGCAGACAGTGCAGCACTATAGAAACGAGGCAATTGATCCAGTCTACCGGAAACTCTAAATGAGATTACTTCTTTACCGATTAATGGAGGATCAATAATAACAGAATATAATTTCTTAGTCTGTATCTCATCGAGGCAAAATAAATCCTTGCAATTTTCTTTAGCTATTAAAGATTCAATACGATCAAGCTGTTCTCTTAATCCATCTTCAAAATCTGAAACGGCAGCTATGAGACAAAATTTTCCGGGTAGTTCTAGATTCTTGACGGAGATTCGATTCGAACTAAAGATTTCCATAAAATCGTAATCAATTGGTTGTTGAATTAATTTTCTACTTACATCAAAAGCATCATTTACATTTTCAAAACCAGCTATACATGCCCCTGTAGATTCAGGTTCTTTATAGAGCCTTACTGCTAATTCTGTAACAACAGCAAGTGAACCCCAACTGCCAGATAATAATCTAAGAACATCGTAACCTGTAACGTTTTTTACAACTAATGCTCCGTAAGTATTACTCCTTCCATCTCCTAATACTACTTTCATCTTCATAAAACGATCTCTAGATCTTCCCCACTTTAATTGCATTGGTCCAGATTTATCAGCCATAGCAACACCACCAATAGTTGAGGACTTAGGGAAAGGTGGATCTAAACCCGAAGTTTGAGTTTCTGAATTAGTTAATGCATTTAACTTTTCAATTGTCATGCCAGGGCCCACTACTACAGTGAGATCATTTGGGAGAAAATCAATCACATCCGCTATTTTATTAGTCGAGAGTGCAATGTCATATGTATCTGGAGAATAACCCTTAGTTGAACTCGTCAATCCACCACATGGAATAATTTTTAAACCTAATTCGTTTGCTAACGAAATTGTTCGTACTACTGATTCATGATTTGTAGGGCTAACAACCAATGAAGGCTTTCGTCCACAAATCTCATAACTATTTAAATTCTCAGTAGACACTAAACAAGACTCTGCAAACTCTTTTTCTATTGAATTTTGGAATTTATCAATCGAAGACATTTTATTTTGTTAGTCCCAAAAATTTACTAGAAAAGCCCTGCCCTATAGATATTGGAAAAACATATTCTTCATTTGGGATAACTTTACCTGGATTAAAAAATCCGATTGGATCAATTGTAGATCTTAAACTATCCATAGTATCAAGCGTTGATTCGTCAAATTGATCTTTCATCTCTCGGATTTTTTCTATACCTATTCCATGTTCTCCAGATAAAACTCCTCCTACTCTAATACAGGCCCTCAAAATTTCAGAACCACAATCAACAGCACGTTCAACCTCCCCAGGAATATTTTCATCGAATAGAACGTTTGGATGTAAACTTCCATCTCCAGCGTGAAAAACGTTCGTAATTCGTAAATTAAATTTTTCTCCTATTTCTTCAAATTCTGCTAAAACTTGAGCTAACTTTGATCTAGGAACAGTCCCATCTAGACAATAGTAGGAAGGTGAAATAGCTCCAAATGCACCAAATGCTTTTTTTCTACCCATCCATAAACTTTCTCTTTCTGTTTCATCTGAAGCAAGATTAAATGACGTACAAGAATTTGATTCACAAATATCCTTAACAATTTTTTCTAAAGGCTGCATTGAAGAAATAAATCCATCTAATTCAATCAACAAAACTGCTGCAGCACCCTTTGGATATCCTGCTTTAACTACTGTTTCAATCGCTTCAATCGTATATTTATCCATTAATTCCATAGCTGCTGGAACAGCACCAGAAGCTATAATCTCACTTACGGTTCTGCATGCATCTCCAACCTCTTCGAATGAAGCAAGCATAGTCTTAACTCCCTCAGGATTAGGAGTTAATCGAACAGTTATTTCAGTTATTACTCCAAATGTTCCTTCAGAACCAATAAAAAATCCTCTTAAATCTAGACCCCCTATTTCATGTGCATCAGACCCAATTTGCAATATTTCTCCTGAAGAAAGAACGACCTCTATACCTAAAACATGATTAGTGGTCATCCCGTATTTAAGACAATGGGCACCACCAGAATTTTCTGCTACATTTCCTCCAATGGTACATGCCATTTGACTAGAAGGATCTGGCGCGTAGTGAAAGCCATGAGGAAGTGCCATCTTTGTTAGTTCTAGATTTACAACTCCTGGCTGGACTCTAGCTATACGATTTTGAAAATCTAACTCTAAAACTTTATTCATTCTAGTGAAAACTATCAGCACTCCTCCTGACACAGGAGTAGCGCCTCCTGAAAGACACGTGCCAGCTCCTCTTGGTATGATTGGTACTTCATTTTCTAAGCAAATTTTGACAATTTGACTAACTTGTTCAGAAGTTTCAGGGAGGACTACAAAAATTGGAGTTCCTTTATACAAAGTTAGAGCATCACAATCATAGGTTTTCATAGCTATAGGATCTGAATGAATAAAGTCTTCTCCTACTATTTTCAATAGTTCTTGATTTAACTTTTCATAGTCAGTCAATTATTCAACCTCAATTTAAATCTAAACTCAAACATCACATATTACATTTAATTCAGAGCATAAGTCATTGATTTTTAACCATATAGCATTTTCAATTATTAATCCTTCCCTGAGTCTTTTTTTGCGTTCTTTATAAGCTCTTTCTCCTGGGATCCTTATCTCATCGTTTCCTTCTGATTTAACAGTAGATTTTACTTCTGACAAATGTTCAAATACTAGATTTCTAAATGCGTCGGCGTCACCAAATGAAGAAGGGTCAATTGCAATAAACAAATCCCCTTTGTCATAGTGCCCATCTGCGACAGATTGTGCCAAAGGTTTTCCAACCTTAGCCCCAAGCAAAGGACCAGCAAGCAAACCAATTGTCAAACAAAGTCCATAACCTTTGTGACCACCAAAAGGTGTAAGAGCACCTTTAGATGCTTGATTTGGATCTGTAGTAGGTATTCCATCCGGGCCAAGTGCAGTACCTTCTGGAATTTCCTCTCCTTCTACCGCAGCTTTAATAACCGAACCATTTGAAATTGAACTTGTTGCAAAATCTAACAAATACGGATCTTCTGTCGTGGAAGGAATAGATATTGCTAATGGATTTGTTCCAAGAAGTCTCTCAATACCTCCCATAGGATGGACTAGTGGTGTGGTAATACCTAGAACTATACCAACACAACCCATTTTTGCAATTAGTTCCGCATAATAACCAGTCAAACAAATATGATCACAATTGACGACTCCTACCGTAGAACATCCATTTTCCAATGCTTTTTTTGCTGCTAGCATTGCACCAAACTTTGCACCTACAGATCCAATTGATCTATCGCCTTCTACCAAAAAACAAGACCCATTTTCTTTTGTAATATACGGTCTAGCCGTAGGATTAATCATTTGACTTTGAATTCTATCAACAATTGCTGGCAATCTTATCAATCCATGGGTTTCATAACCTCTTAGATCTGCCTCAATAAGAACATCTGCTGTTGTCTCAGCAGAACTCGCATCACATCCAACTGCGAGAAGTATCTCTATCATTAATTTTCGCAAACGTTTTTCAGAAATCTTTATCCCAATTTCTTTGTTCATAAAATCTCCGTTCAAGTTTCTAAAGATCTGGATTCGGCGCAGATACTGATTTCCTTGTGATCTTCATCATCCAACAATAAATCTCAATTCTGTTTCCATCTGGATCTAAAAAGTAAAACGCATGGCTCCCACTTCCTCCTGTAAAACTATTTGGATCATCGCCTTCATTCCCATGCACATAAGGACCCGAAACAAGTTCTACCCCACATGATTTTACATGTTCAAGGGCATCAAGCCAATCTTCACGGTTATCCACTTTAAAAGCTAAATGATGTAACCCAACCTGTTTCTTATATTCAGAATCTTGCTTATCCAGTCCTACTCTTTCAACATCTTCAGGAAGTTCAAAAAGAACTAAGTCATGATGATACTCATCACACCTCATAAAACAAATAGGACGGGAAAAATCTGGAGGACCCCACTTTCCTGTTAACTTAAGTCCAACTACACTTCTATAAAATTCAATAGAGTTCTCTACATTACTTACATGTATTGCCATGTGTCCAATCCCAGAAAGTTTACAAGGCATGCTCTTGCTCCTCAATATTGAAGTATACGTTTTGTTTAATAATCCATTATGTGCATGCAGCGATTATTGAATCAAGCAAAAAGAGTTCTTTTTCAGTATGAAATATGTTTGTTATTAAAAACGAAGACAAAACAAGGATTGCATAAACTAATCTTTGACAATAATATTTACGAGTCGTCCTTTGACCACTATATGCTTAACTATTTCTTTTCCATCTAAGTATGCTTTGGAAACTTCTTCTGCTTTTTCAATAAGTTCATCGTCTTCTGCATCTGGAAGAGCTTCAAAAGTTCTTCTTGTCTTCCCATTAATTTGAACCGCGAACTCTTTTTCTTCAGAAGAAATTGCCGCTTGATCAACAATTGGCCATTTCTCCAAGAAAATACTTTTCGATAAATGAGATTTGTCTAACAAACTCCAAAGTTCTTCACAAAGGTGAGGAGCCATAGGAGACATACAAAAAAGCAAAATCTCTGCGGCCTCTCTCTGGACAGATAATTCAGCCTTAGGATTATTTCGAATTGAAGAACATAACTCCATTACTCTTGCTACAGCAGTGTTAAACGAAAAAGTTTTTTCGTAAACTTCTGTAACATATTGCAATGCAAAATGTGCATCCCTTCTCAACCTCTTCCCTTGTTCCGATAGATTCGAATAATCTACTTGAGATGACGAAACATTCTTCCAAGATTCCATTTTCTCAGAAAATGTACTCCAGAGCCTTTGCAAAAAGCGATGCACTCCTATCAAGCCATCTTCTCTCCATTCTTTATCTCTTTCTGGAGGACCAATAAAAAGTGTATATAATCTTCCAGCATCCGCACCATACTT
The DNA here is from genome assembly GCA_964558115.1 of uncultured Nitrospinaceae bacterium. Lineage (GTDB taxonomy): Bacteria > UBA8248 > UBA8248 > UBA8248 > UBA8248 > UBA3496. Next base: position 6,619 of record CAZLCI010000050.1, read on the forward strand.
TCCCGTACAGTCTTCAATGGAAACTCCATTCAACTTACTCTTACTCATTACTGACATTTCTCCTACTACAGCATCTCCTATGCTATATCCACTTCCATTCGGGCCTTCTTTTATAATCACATTGTTTTTTTCATCTACGTTGCTATAAGGCACCCAAGTCAATCCCCTGCTTTCTTTAAGCCTAAATGCAGTTCTGCAAACCATCCCCTGCGTGAAGAGATTTTCAAAAGGTTCCTCAAACGAGACATATCCCATGTCAAACAAAACTTTCGTAAAGAACCGAGAGTATAGAAGATGCATAATTGCATGCTCTGCCCCCCCTATATACTGACTTACCGGCATCCATGAATTAACTTCATTTTGATCAAAAATTTGATTTTCTAACCTAGGAGAAATAAATCGAAGGAAATACCAGGAAGAATCAACAAAAGTATCCATAGTGTCTGTTTCTCTTCTAGCAGGCTTACCTGTAACGGGACTAACCAAATTCAAAAAATCTTTACTGGAACTTAGAGGATTACCACCCCGACCAGTAAATTCAACATCCCTAGGATGAACAACTGGAAGATACTCATCTGGAACTGGGTTAAAAGAACCATCCTCTTCATAAATTACAGGTATAGGCACACCCCAATAACGTTGCCTAGAAATCAACCAATCTCTAATTCTCCAATTAACCGTTTTATCTCCAAAACTTTTTTCAGAAAAAAATGAAACCATTTCAGGATATGCTTCCCTATTGGGCTTTCCATCAAAAGGTCCCGAATTTGACATAAACCCATCTTCTACATAAGCCTCACTCATTTCATTTGGGACCAATGATTCTTCTGAATTCTGAATAACTACCTTAATCGGCAGATCGTATTTTCTAGCAAAGAGAAAATCTCTTTGATCATGGGCAGGAACTCCCATCACTATACCAGTTCCGTATTCCATTAAGGCATAATCTGCTACAAGCAAAGGAACCGAATCGCCATTGACAGGATTAGTAAGATTGTGACCTGTAAAAACTCCAAATTTATCCTGTTCCTCACTCATTCTTTCTGCAGAACTCTTTGAGCGCATTTCGTCTATAGATGTTTTAATGGATGATGCATTAGGATTATCAACAAGCAACGTATCCACCAAAGGATGTTCTGGAGCACAAACAACAAAAGTGACGCCGTAAACCGTATCAGGACGTGTAGTGAAAACAGACAAAACTTCTCCCGTAGATTCCAGTTTAAAATCAATACGAGCACCTTCACTTCTACCTAGCCAATTTCTTTGTTGCTGCTTTACATTTTCCGGCCAACCTACCAAACCATCTAAATCATCAAGCAATCTTTGTGCATAATCTGTTATTCGCAAAAACCATTGACTCAGCCATTTTTTTTCAACAGTTGCTCCACTTCTCCAAGCAATCCCATCGTGAATTTGTTCATTAGCCAAAACGGTTTCATCTACTGGATCCCAATTGACAAGAGCCTCCCTTTTATATGCGAGTCCTTGCTCCAACATTCTAAGAAACAACCATTGAGTCCAACGATAATATCCAGGGTGAGCAGTCGAAATTTCACGTGGCCAATCGTAACAAAGCCCAGCTAGCTTTAATTGTCTTTTCATATTGTTAATATTTTTTTGTGTCCACTCAGCAGGATGGACTCCCGCTTGAATCGCAGCATTTTCTGCGGGAAGACCAAGGGCATCCCAACCCATTGGATGAAGAACCCTATAGCCATTCATATTGCGAAAACGACTGATTGCATCGCCCATGGTATAATTACATGCATGCCCCATGTGAAGATCACCAGAAGGATATGGAAACATCATTAAACAGTAATATGACGGTTTGTCTTTTGCTCCATCTTCAGTATGAAAGATTTTATTTTCTTCCCAAAAATCTTGCCACTTTTTTTCATACTTCTCAGGAATATATTCACCTAGCATCAAAAACCTCTAAAGAATTTTTATTTTCTAGAATCGTTACAATTTGCCTCAGAATCAAAAACAGAAAAAAGTTCATGAGGAATTCTAGAAGGCGCACCACCACGATCTAGTGAGGCGTGTAGTGTATAACCTTCAGCAATCTTTTTTCCACTCTGCTCCACATTATAATTCAATCTCACCCTAACTCCCTTAGGAGAATCAAAATATCCTTTCACAGTTATCATTCGATCATAGGTAGCACTCGATATATATTTACAACCACTTTCTATTACAGGAAAATAAATACCTTTCTTCTCAAGTTCACTATAAGGGAACCCTATTTTTATAAAATATTCAGTCCGAAAATGCTCAAACCACACGAAGTAGACTGAGTGATGTACAACACCCATTTGATCTGTCTCAGCATATCTCACCCTAAATTCGACAGAAAAAGGCAATTAAATCTCCTAAAACTTTAAGAAAGATCACATTTGCAAGATAAATCTTGCAATATTCATATAAATGGTTATAGACAAGAGATCTACCGTAGTTGTAACTACAGGACCGGTCATTAATGCTGGATCCAACTTCAAGAAATTCAAAAACAAAGGGATAAGAGAAGCGAGAGTAGATGCAATTGTCATAGAAAGAAAGATAGTAACTCCTACAATTACACCAAGATGAGATACCGAAGGAAACTGAAAACTAGCAACCAAGAAAAGAAGCATCCCAAAACACATACCTAGAAGTAAACCTACAAAAACCTGACGAGAAACTACACTAAACCAACCCTTTGTATCTACTTTTCCAGTTGCAAGACCTCGAACAATTATTGCGACACTTTGTGAACTCACATTTCCAGAAGTTCCATTTATGACAGGAATGAAAGCAGCAAGAGCAATCACATTACTAAGTTCATGCGTATACTGCGAGATAAAAAATGCAGCGGCCATACTTCCAAGCCAACTGATCACCAACCATGGGAAACGAACCCAAGCAAGTTTCATTGCTGACAACGAAGTGATTTCCTCTTGGTGGTGAGTACCAGCCATTTTCAATATATCTTCTGTTGCTTCCTCTCTTAAAACATCGAGAACATCATCAACAGTTACAATACCAACAAGTATATTGTTTTCATCAACAACTGGAATAGCAAGAATATTGTAACGGGAAACAATCTTAGCAACATGCTCCTGATCAGCGTTCACATCAACACTCCAAACATTAGAAGTCATAACGTCTGATAACTTTTTAGAAGGATTGGATAAAATTAGTTGTCTCAAACTAACTACTCCTCTTAAAACTCCATCTTCATTTATTACATAAACATAAAAAATATGTTCGATTTCATTAGTGTCTCTAACACGAGAGATAGCTTCTTCAACTGTAACTGATTCTGATAAGGCCGCATAAGAATCAGTCATAATAGCTCCTGCAGACTCAGGAGCATAAAGCATCAAATCCTGATACGCAGAATCTTCCATCGAACCAGAATCTAGTATATCTAAAATTTCTTCTGACCTATCTTCAGGCAAAGACTCTAGAATATAGCGAACATCGTCGCTCCCATTTTCTTTAAGTATTTCCACAATTTTATCATTAGGAATGGGTTCGATTAAATTCCGAATAATATGAGGGTCGCATTCATTTAAAATAGAAGCTCTTAATGGAATTGAATTAATAAGCGAATATGCATCGAACTGTTCCTGATCCTCAAGACGCATGAATATCTGCGCGATTTCTGCCGCGTGCATCTTTTCAAGAGCATTTGTCAGATTGGTATCGGCTTTTCGTCTAAGAAGACGCCGAACCATATCTTCCACTCTAAGCAATCTCGGTTCTCTATCATGGACCATAATTTACTCTTTTTTTGTAATAAAATTTAAAATAAAGAGGGGTTGAGTTTATTCACGTACATAAAACATGTCAATCAAAAATCAAATACGCAATAAATGAAATTTAACTTGATCAATTGACGCATATCACTTTATGATTATGTAAACTTATACTGAAGAAAATTTGACTGGAGAATTTAAAATTCCAAAAATTCACGGAATGACAAAAGGTCTTAAGAGTAAAGAATTACGCTCCCTTGAAAAACTTTATCGCAGAAAAATTCCGAAATACGATTTGATACATTTAGACTTGGGAAGAGAACTTGCTTCTGTATCTTCTAAGATTTCGAAACAAGTAGCTATCTTGATTGACAGACAGGGGTTAGTACGTTTTGTAATTGTTGGTAGTCCAAAAGCAATAGAAATTCCAGAATTAGGACGTTCCAGATCTGGAACGAATAGACTTCGCGGTCTTAGGTGCATACATACTCATCTTGAGGCATCTGAGCTATCTAATGAAGACTTGAATGATATGGCCTCACTTAGATTAGATTATATGAGTGCAATAGAAGTAAAAGAAGATGGGGAAACTGGAAAAATTCATATTGCACACTTATTACCCCAAAACTTACAGAATGAAACTCCAAATTCGCAAAAAGCAAACAAGCAAAATGTTTCTTACAAAGCTGAGTTATGGGAAAAAATGACTTTTCAAAATCTAGAAGACCTTTCTCTAAATATTGAATCGCTTACATCTTCTTTAGAAGATGAAATTTACCGTGTGCAAAATAGTGTGGAAAAAATAGAACAGGGAGAAAAAACACTTTTAGTTCATGTAGATACAGGAGAAAAAAATAACCTTTCCTCTCATGCACAACTACAAGAATTATCTTCTCTTGCAAGAGGAGCAGGACTCACACCAGTATGGAAAATATCTCAAAAACGTAATTCGCCAGACAATCGTTATGTGATAGGAAAGGGACTACTATCCAAAGCCCTAATACAATCTCTATTTCTCGGAGTAGAAGTTATAGTTTTTTCAAACGAATTAACTCCATCACAGATCAAGAGTCTCAGCGACTATACGGATTTAAAAATAATAGACAGAACTCAAGTAATTCTTGATATCTTCTCCCAAAGAGCTAAAAGCCGTGTTGGCAAATTGCAAGTTGAACTAGCTCAATTGCGATATATGCTTCCTAAGATATCTACTAAGCATACAGCTCTTAGTCGACTAACTGGAGGAATAGGAGGCAGAGGTCCAGGAGAAACAAAATTAGAAGTTCACAGAAGAAAAGCTTTCGATCGTATAAACAATCTAAAAAACGAATTAAAAAAATTACAAAAAAAACGTTCTCAAGGAAGACGTTTAAGAAAAAGGAAACAGATACCTGTTATTTCGCTTGTTGGTTGTACCAACGCTGGAAAATCTACGATTTTAAACTCTTTAACTAATAGCGATGTTTTCGCTGGAGATAAACTTTTTGCTACACTAGACACTTCAAGCAGAAGAATGAGATATCCAAGTGGTGAAGAATTTATATTCACTGATACTGTTGGCTTTATTTCAAGCCTTCCAAAATATTTAGTCGAATCCTTTAGATCAACTCTAGAAGAACTGGATGAAGCACACCTACTTCTTCACATAGTTGATGCTTCTTCCCCACATTGTGAAGAAAATATTGAAAATGTTAAATTTCTTCTAAATGATCTTGGTTTGTCTCATAAACCAACTTTGATGATTTTTAATAAAATTGACAAATTAGATAATGAGAAAGCAATGAATCTTTCATTGAGATACGAAGGCATAATGGTTGAGGGCAGAAATTCAAAATCTGTTGAGAAAATCAAGGAAGCATGCCTAGACAAGATTATGGATATAAAAAATTCAGAATTAATAGCTATTTAAAATGGAGAATAAAAGTGGACCATATCAAAAAACATGTCTTTGTTTGCATAAATCAAAGAACAGCAGATCATCCCAAAGGATGTTGCCAATCTAAGGGAGCAATTGAAGTTGCAAATGCATTTAATGAAGCGATAGGAACTTCCGAACTTGCAAACGACACAGCAATGGCCGGAGCAACCTGTCTAGGTCCTTGTACTCTAGGGCCCACAGTTTTAATCTATCCGGATGGAATATGGTATTCTGGAGTAAAAGTTGAAGATGTGGAAGAGATCGTTGAAGAACATCTCAAAAAAGGAAATCCTATAGAAAGACTTCGTCTTAGAACACCAGGAGCAGAAGCAACATAATTTTTTAAAAACCTAATCCTACTATTATTCTATTCCAAAGATTAATAGTGGCAACCACCCCAGTAATTTCAACAATAGCAGATTCGGAAAAAGAATCTTTCAACGACACAAACGTCTTATTAGATACAGAAACTTTCTCTGTACTTTCTTCACAAAAACGAAGGGCAACTCTTTCCTCAACAGTAAAAATACTATTTCCTGAACCCTCTTTGGCCGCATTGATTTTCTCCGCAGACACCTTATGACCCTGTGCCAACGATGAATGCATTTTCACACAAAATTCACATCCATTTATAGAAGAAGCACGAATATTTAGAATCTCTTTTAATCCAAGATCAATTTCGCCTTTACCGTGTGCAGTGTTGGTAAGACTTAAAACAGATCGAAGTAAATCAGGTTTATGAGCCAATGCTTTCACTGGAGGTATCACAACTCCAAATTGTTTTAACAAGCTCTCCATTATTCGTTTGGCTGATGGATCAGCTACTTCAGGTTCAATGAGTGAAATTCTTTGCATCTATACAACCTCCTAAAATAATTCTTTAAAAAAACTATTGACCAAAAAAGCAAAAAAAAACAGAATAAACATAGGATATTTCAAAAGATTAAAATTATTTCATGTCTTGTTTTTTTCCTCAAGACTATAAAAAGATACGTTATTGTCGAACTATTACCTAGGATTACTAATGAGTAAAGTGACTTCACTAAAAGAAGCGGCTAATCTAATTCAAAACGGGGATACTATTTCTACAGGTGGCAGCTTACTCCACAGAAATCCTTCTGCTATGTTAAGAGAAATTATTAGACAAGGCCGGAAGAATTTAACTTTAATCAAACATTCTCCAGGTTACGATGCAGACATTTTATGTGCATCAAAAAGTATAGAAAAAATTCTCTGCGGAATAGTGACTTTTGAATCAGAGTTTGGATTAGCTCCAAACTACCGGAAATCAATAGAAAAAGGTCTTGTGGGGCTTACTGAACATGCATGACCCAGTATTCTTGCTGGGCTGCGGGCTGCAGCCTACGGAATTCCGTTTCAACCTATAAAGGGATTCAAAGGAAGCGACATACCAGAGAGAAACAACTTTTTAACATTTAGAGACCCGTATACTCAAGAAACCCTCTTTGCAATACCAGCGTTAAAGACTGATTGGGCTTTGTTGCATGTTGCAAAATGTGATGAAGACGGGAATGCATGGATTTTAGGTAATCCCCATTTTGATGTAGAAATGAGCCGTGCTGCTCAAAATGGAGTTATTCTCACATCTGAGGAAATTATTTCCTCCTCAGAAATAGAAACTGACCCAGAGAATACTTCAATACCAGGATTTCTTGTGAAAGCTGTAGTAAAATCGCCAGGAGGTGCAAAACCTTGCAGTTCATATCCTTATTATGATTTTGAACCTGAAGAAATCAAAAGGTATATGGATGCTTCTAAAACCGAAAAAGGTTTGAAGTACTATTTAGAATCCACAGACTAAATAACAAATTAAGATTTTTTAAAAATAAAGAAAAGAAATATAAAAGAAATAGCTAATCAAATGGTCGTATGCCTTTCCCG
>CAZLCI010000051.1:0-14124 GCA_964558115.1 uncultured Nitrospinaceae bacterium
AAGTTACATTATAATCATTCTGCAAAGATTTTGCTAGCAATCTTCCTATTTTACCGCAACCAACTACTGCCAAACCAATCGGTCGCAGGTTGTTCTCGTTCCCGCTCATAAATTCCTCCAAAAACAATTGAAATTATTTGAAAATATTTTTGGGGAGCATAGCATGCACCCCTTTTACCCCATTAACTATTTGTGTAACTCTTAGATCTACTGCCAAACTACAAATGGTATAAGCATCATCCCGATGAATATCTAATTCACTTTCCATAAACTTTATTGTTTCTCTAAGTGCAATTTTAACTGCATTATCTACAAGTGGATCAAAACCCATAAAAATAAAGTGTGTAGGAGTTTCCGCTTTCGGTAGAGTTAGAGATAGTTCTTTATGAACTTTGAATCTCAGTGTGCCCGACATTGCACACTCTAATGCGGTCAGACAAACTTCTCCATCCCCTTGGCATCCATGGCCATCACCAATCGAAAACAAAGTTTGCTCATTAAAAACAGGAAAAAATACCTTGGAACCCGAAATTAATTCCTTATTATCCATATTACCGCCCCAAGCTCCCGGTGGATAACTTCCAATTTTTCCCATCGAAGGCGGAGGTGCTACTCCAAAATTACCAAAATATGGACGTAATGGTATTTTTATTCCTGCGCCCCAATCCGCCACTCCAAGCTTTTTGTCGATCTCAACAATTACTGTTCTACGGTAAGGAAAATCTTCTGGTAATCCTCCCATAAGAGGTCTAAAACCATTATATCCCCAATCATATCTAGGAGAGATATCTTCAAGCTGCACTTCTAATACATCTCCAGGAGAAGTACCCTCAATCGCAATTGGACCAATAAGAATATGTGGGCCAGGACCAATTGGAAGTTTCTCTATAATTGCACGAAAATCGTCTGAAGCTCTATCTCCGATTAGTTCTAAATGCTCTTCTAAGCCGGATTCTGTATGAACCCGCAGCGTATCTCCCGACTTTACTGTTAGTATCGGGGGAGAACTCGCATCATAAAAACCTCGGCTTACATTTTCAGGGTTTGCGAATAATTCATGTTCCATACTATTTCATATCCTCAAATAAAGATTTTGACAAAAGACCATGGACTCCTTTTGTTCCATTGACAATTTGTGTAACGCGCAAATCTAAAGAGAGACTACACAATGTATACGCGTCATCTTTTTTCATTTCAAAGCGTTCAACTAAAAATTTTATTGTCTCTCTTATAACACTCTTGATTGCGTTATCTAAGACAGGATCAAAACCCATAAAAATATAATCTGAAGAAGATTCAGCCATAGGAACATCTAGAATAGTGTTTTTGTGAAGAAAAAATTGTATTTTCCCAACCAAACCACATTCCAAAGCAGAAAGACAGCTTTCCCCATCTCCCTGACATCCATGTCCATCGCCAATGGAGAACTGAGCACCATCTACAAACACTGGGAAAAAAATACTTGTTCCTACAGTAAATTCTTTATTGTCCATATTTCCGCCCCACGGACCAGGAACAGAAGATGGCACCTTTCCAAGATTTAAAGGAGGAGCAACCCCCATATTTCCAAAAAACGGTGAAAGAGGAATTGGCACCCCAGTTTTCCAATCACAAATATTTTTTTCTTTATCAATCTCAATTATAATTCTTCTTTCATAAGGGAAATCCTCAGGCAAACCACCTGATAATGGTCGAAATCTGTTAAAACCCCAGTTATACCTTGGAAAAATTTCTAACATTTTTACTTCCAAAACATCTCCTGCCAGTGCCTCTCTTATTCCTATTGGACCATTTAAAATATGACCTCCTAGTTTACGCTCCCCATTTTCGACAATATCAATTAACTCAGGGGAAACTATTTCTCTCATTTCCGAGTCAACTTCTCTCATGCCAGGCTCTGTATGAACCTCTACGATATCTCCAGAAGAAACGTCAAATAAAGGTTTCGCTTCTGGATCATAAAAGCCCCACTGCACTGAACTAGAATTTGCAATTATTTTATTAATACTGAACTCCAAAATTAGAAAATTGACTTAGGAAGCATTGCATGTACACCCTTATAACCATTAACAATCTGGGTTACACGAAGGTCAACTGCAAGACTACATAAAGTGTAAGCATCATCAGGATGCAAACCTTTAAAATTTTTTAAAAAATCGATAGTTTCACGAAGTGCTATTTTGGCAGCGTTATCCAAAATGGGATCAAAACCCATAAAAATATGATGTGTTTCAGATTCCGCAACAGGAAGGTTAACACTAAAATCTTTTCTTACCTTGAACTCAAAAGTTCCTATTAAACCCATCTCAATACCATTAATATTGGCCTCTCCATCTCCTTGACATCCATGACCATCTCCAACAGAGAACAAAGCTCCATCATTAAAAATTGGAAGAAAGATTTTAGTTCCCGTTACGAATTCTTTATTATCAGTATTTCCTCCCCATGCAGCAGGTGGTGTCGAAGGTACTTTTCCATATGATTTAGGTGGTGCTACTCCGAAATTTCCAAAAAAAGGTTTGATTGGCACTTTTACTCCTGCTCCCCAATCTGCAATTTCCTTGTCCTTATCTACATCGATAATAACAACTCTAGAATACGGAAAATCCTCGGGAAGTCCCCCAACAAGAGGACGAAACCCATTATAACCCCAGTCATATCGTGCCTGAATATCCTTGATATTCACTTCCAATACATCCCCTTCTTTTGCACCGTTTATAAAAACGGGTCCCGTCATAATATGAGCACCAAAAGCCTGCTCATGATGTGAAAAGATATCTGACAATTGAGCAGAAATTCTATCCCCCAAAGTTGCAACAAGATCTTTTCTTCCTGACTCTGTATAAAACACTACTGTATCACCATCATCGATAGTAAGTGCGGGACGTAGGGAAGCATCATAAAAACCCCAATGTATATTTGATTTGTCTGCTATAAGTTCATACGTAGACATTTTAATGCCCTTAAAATAAAAATTAACAATAAAACCGAATAATGAATTCTAATGTTTTATGTAATGGATAGAAATGATTATGTCAAAAAAAAGACAATACAAAAACTATCTTGAAATATATTATTTATATATTATTTAATATTTTAAATTTCATTTAAATAATTGAGCTTAGAATGCTTCGAATTTTTTGTTTCGCAATTGTATTTACTCTATCTTTATCTTCTTGTAATCGTTTTCTATTTGAAGAGAACCAAGAAGAAAAAATTTATATATTGAGAGAATCTATATATAAAGAACATCAATTATTAAAAGAAGAATTTGTAAAACTTGATACCGAAGGCAATCTTGAGTTATGTGTGCCTGAGAATTTTCAAATGATACGTTTTCTCATTTTTCAAATTTCTAGCATGAAAGATGAAGAAAATGAAAATCTAGTAATTAACCTTATAAATAAGTCTTTAAGAAGAATCAAAGACGCAAAGTTCAAACTGTACAATAAAAATTGCGTAGATAGAGACGGAGACGGATTAATGGATATAGACGAAAAAAGAAAATTTTCTACAGATCCTAAAAAATCAGATACTGATGGCGATGGACTTTCAGACAAAGAAGAAATTATTAAATATCGAACAAATCCTATGAAAAGAGATACGGACAACGATTTCCTGAATGATGGTCATGAAGTCATTCTGAATTTGGATCCAACAAACAGAGATAGTGATTTGGATGGATATTCAGACGGTTTAGAGGTAAAATATGGATCAGACCCATTAGATCAATGCTCTCAGCCATTAAAGGCTACCCGTTATAAAGTTCCATGGGCAAAATGTAATGGAGTAGTGACAAAACATAAAATTTCTAAATAAACAATCTTTTTTGGAGATTAAAGAATGCAAAATGGCGAAAAAAAGCTAAATGTTTTTAGTAGAAGAATTACTGAACCACCATCTCAGGCTGCTTCTCAGGCTATGCTTTATGGAGCAGGTCTAGATGAAACAGATATGAAGAATCCACAAATCGGAATAGCAAGTATGTGGTGGGAAGGCAATTCATGCAATTTTCATCTAAATAGATTAGCGGAAATAATCAAACATAGCATTTCCGAAAAAAAGAAAATGGTAGGTTTGATTTTCAATACTATAGGAGTAAGCGACGGAATTTCTATGGGAACAGAAGGAATGAAATACTCTTTACAATCAAGAGATATAATCGCAGATTCTATCGAAACAGTCGTAAGTGCTCAGTGGTACGATGGATTAGTTACTTTACCAGGCTGCGACAAAAATATGCCTGGATCCTTAATTGCAATGGCAAGATTAAATAGACCAAGTTTAATGGTTTATGGAGGTACAATCAGTCCTGGTTTTCTAGATGGAAAAAAACTAGATGTTGTGTCCGCCTTTCAAGCATACGGAGAATTTTTTAGCGGTAAAATTGAAAAAAATGATTTAGATAAAATCATTCGCCATTCCTGTCCGAGCGGTGGAGCTTGTGGTGGAATGTATACCGCTAACACAATGTCTTCTGCTATTGAATCCCTTGGAATGAGTCTGCCATTTAGCGCATCAAACCCTGCCATGAGTGATGACAAAAAGAAAGAATGTTCAAATATTGGTGATGCTATGTACAATCTTCTGGAAAAAAATATTTTACCCAGTGATATAATGACTAAACAAGCATTCGAAAATGCCATAACTATAATAATGGCGCTTGGTGGTTCTACAAATGCAGTTATGCATATGATAGCTATTGCAAAAGCAATAGATATAGAACTTACAATTGATGATTTTCAAAGGATAAGCGACAAAACTCCTTATATCGCCGATTTAAAACCAAGCGGAAAATATGTCATGGAAGATCTGCATAACGAAGGAGGTGTCCCTGCTGTCCAAAAACTTCTTCTGCAAGAAGGATATATTGACGGGAATTGTCTAACCGTAACAGGAAAAACTCTGGCAGAAAATATTGAAATACTTCCTGGATTATCTGAAGAACAAAAAATTATTTTCCCTGTAAGCAATCCAATCAAACAATCTGGACATTTACAAATTTTATATGGCAATCTTGCCGAAGAAGGCGCCGTTGCTAAAATCACAGGAAAAGAAGGAGAAAAATTTGAGGGTCCTGCCAAAGTTTTTGATTCGGAAGAAGAAGCATTAAAAGGTCTAGAAGATAATACTATACATAAAGGCGATGTTTTGATTATAAGATATGAAGGACCAAAAGGTGGTCCTGGAATGAGAGAAATGCTAACTGTTACTTCAGCCATTATGGGTGCAGGTTTGGGAAATGATTTAGCACTCATAACAGATGGTAGATTCTCTGGAGGAACGCATGGATTTGTTGTAGGACACGTTACTCCAGAAGCACAAGAAGGTGGATTAATTGCTCTAATAGAAGACGGAGATACTATACTGATTGATGCGGTCGAAAGAGTAATGGAACTAAAGATATCAGAAGAAGAAATTAACAAAAGAAGAATAGCGTGGTCAGAGCCACCCCTAAAGTTTACAAAAGGGACTCTATATAAATACGCAAAATGTGTTTCATCCGCTTCCGAAGGTTGTGTAACTGACGCATAAATTAATAATTAACAATTTGTGATATCAAACAGGTCTTTACATGTCTAAAGTAAAATCGTATATGCCAGTTGTTTTGAAGATAATAGAAGAAAAAAAGCCTCATTCGGTTTTGGATGCACCATCGGGAAATGGATGGCTTAAATCTATGGAAAATATCTCAACTGAGATTGACGGAATAGACCTATATGAAGATAAACCAAAAGGATATAGAAATTTCTATTCCTCAAACTTAGAGTTTGGATTACCTTCAGAACTTCCAAAATATGATGCTATAGTTTCATGTGAAGGAATAGAACACATCGGAAACCCATTGCTCTTTTTAGAATCAGTTTTCAAACACCTTAAAAATGAAGGTGTTTTCGTAGTTACTACACCAAACATATGGTATCCCTTGTCAAAATTAAAATATCTTTTTTGTGGGTTTTTTCCTAGTTATTCAAATTTAATAGGTAGAATGAAACCTGGGGCACATATGCATATTATGCCATGGTCATTTCCATGGTTATACACTTTTTTAAAAATGGCAAAATTTGAAGAAATAAAAATATACGAACTTGATGAAAAAAAACCGAAACATTTCACAGAAAAAATCTTTGGATTCCCTCAAAAGATTTATTGCAAATCAAAATTCAAAAAAAGCAAGACCGAAGAAGAAAGAGAATTTTGGAAATTATGTAGCACACCTCAGTCACTTTACGGAAGAAGATTAGTTGTTAGTGCTACGAAAAAAACTTAAGTCAACAATTCGCAAGTATCAGCGATTTGATTTTCTTATTAGCTGGGGGAAAAGAGTAGTCTTTAAGTTCTGAAGGAAGAACCCATTTATGATCTAACACGAAATTGTTAGATACCTTATTAGAACTAACAAAACATTCATAAAAAAATAAATTCACTTCAAAACTTTCATAAGTATGTGTAGTTTCTAATAATAGTTTTTTTATGGTTACATCAATTGAAAGTTCTTCATACAATTCTCTCATTAAAGCTTCACTGTCAGATTCATTTTTTTCGACTTTCCCTCCTGGGAACTCCCATTTTCCTCCCATATGAACATTGAGAGGCCTTTTGGTTATCAAGATTTTATCTTCATATAAAATTACTCCTGCAACTACTTTTATTTTTTGCAAATTTGAATTCATAGATAAACCAAAATTAAAGAATCATGGGTTCAATAAGAGTCTCGTAGATACTAACCTTGCCTAGAGAAATAGCATCTTGTAAATCATCATCACTTTCAAATTTCATTTTAGGAATTGTTAAAGAAGGTATTCTAATTGAAAGAGAATCACTAACAAAAGGCCATGGAGAAATTTCCATCTTTTCTGAATTCTTATTAATTTTTACTTTAATAGAATTCTTTAGAAGTGAAGTGATAACATCTGCCTTTGGAGTTATTTCAGGTGCACGACAAAGCAAGAGTGAAAGTGTATCAGAAAATCTTAAAAGTTCAGCTAGACTATCTTTGTGGATATTCTCAACTTCCCTCATTCTTTTTTTTAATTCTCTTTGCCTACTTTCTTCTTGATAAACAAAATTACTTAATGTTTTAAACTGTGATTCCGGAGCGTCATCCATTCCTACTTTGGCAAGTCTGTAAAAATGCATACTTACTAAATATCCAGAAAAAGCTGAAAAACGTTCACAGATTTCAATACTATCTTTCCATAGTCCGACTACATCTTCGGGAGTTGTAGAAAAAAAACTGAAAGGCATTTGAATTTTTCTATCAAGAATCGGATTTAAATCTAATTCATACCAACCAACATCATGATTATCTACTGCAAAGAAAGTTGAATCTTTTAAAAGTTGACTAATTTCGGGGATAATATTATTTCCCTTCCAATTTCTCGCAATTGTCCCAGCAACACGTGCATGATCATGCTGTGTTGTTAGCCTTATACTTTTCTCGAAGCTAGAAACTATCATTAAAAACTCAAAATTAAAAAAAACGACAAAAACGTAATTTGATATTACCAAACCTTTAAAATATCGTTAAAATACAATTTTATTTAGTATTAGAAAAGTCAATCTTCTAGAGAATAATATGATCAATCAAAACAAAGAAAAAATCGACGAATTGATTGAAACACAATATTTAAATTTCGATGAACCCTTCAAAACGGCTTCCGGTCAGATACTCGAAAAGATACAAGTTGCTTATGAAACATACGGCAAACTAAATGCAAACAAAGATAATGTAATACTTGTAATACATGCTTTAACTGGGGATGCACATGCTGCAGGATACCATAACAAAAATGATGTTCGTCCTGGTTGGTGGGATCCAATGATTGGTCCAGAAAAAGCACTTGATACAAATAAATATTTTGTAATTTGTACTAACAACTTAGGAGGTTGCTCAGGAACTACTGGACCAAGTTCAGTCAATCCTTCTAATGGCAAACCCTATGATATGGAATTTCCTGTGGTCACGGTCGAAGATACTGTTGAATTGCAAATGAAAACATTGCAAGCACTGGGAATTAAAGGTCTTAAAACTGTTATTGGTGGCTCACTCGCTGGAATGCAAACTTTAGAATGGGGAATACGTTACAGTGATTTTTGTGAATCTATAATTCCAGTTGCTGCTGCAGCTTGTCTTAATCCTATGGGGATAGCTTGGAACAAAATCGGTCGTCATGCAATAATGACTGATCAAAATTGGAATGAAGGAAATTACAGTAAATCAAATGAACCCTCTAAAGGATTAATGACTGCACGTATGATTGCTCACATTACTTATTTAAGTAATAGAATAATGTGGGAAAAATTCGGAAGGAGAACTAAAGAAAATGAAAATCTTCTAGAAAATGTAAATGCTAGATATGAAGTTGAAAGATACTTAGATTATCAAGGGGAAAAGTTTTCAAATCGTTTTGATGCAAATTCTTATATCTATCTTTCTAGAATGATGGATCTCTATGACATAAAATCTAACTCCACTTCTCTGGAAGATTCCCTTCAAAATTTAAATACAAATTGCTGTTTAATTAGTTTCATCTCTGATTGGCTATTTCCAACTGAATGTAGTACTGAAATAGCTGAAACTTTACAAGAAATCCATAAAAAAGTTGAACTGCATACAGTTGAATCGACATATGGACATGATGCATTTCTAGTACAATATGAAAAACTTACACAAATAGTACAAAATTTTTTAGACCGTGTTGAGAAAAAAGATGAAATTGGTATTCATGGATTCAAAATTCCCATTAAGACTCGAAGATTTGTACTCACTTTTCCCTCTACTCAAGTCAGTTTGCCTGTTTTATGGGAACTAGGAAAGAAATTTGAGTTAGAGGTAAATATTATAAGAGGGGAAGTAAATACCAATTCAGGATGGCAAGTTTGCGAATTTAAAGGAGATGACGAAGAGATCCAATCCGTTATAAACTATATTAGAGATCGTGGTATTTGGGTAGATGAAGGTGGTTATGGAAAAATAGATCACGATAGAGCAGAGGTTGTCTAGACATTAACTATTAATGTTTTAATGTTGTAAAGGAGAAATTATGAGTAAATTAGAAGAACCAATAATCATCACAAAATATTCTGACTTCACATGACCCTTTTGTTACGTTGCCACCGTAGGTGGAACCGCAGTTTTAGAAGAAGATCCTGATATACAAATTGAATGGGTTTCTTGGGAAGGAAGACCCCCTGGAAAACCATTTGCTCCCTATACGACCGAAAAGAAATTAGAACTATATAACACAAAATTCAAACCACTTGCAGATAAATATAATGTTCCTATAAACCCACCAGAAAAAAATTGCAGAACAACTAATGCCCATTTAGCGACAATTTATTCTCGAGAAAAAGGCAAATTGAAAGAATACAGAAACCGAATTTATAAAGCACGATGGGTAGAAGACTTAGATATTGAAGATCCGAAAATACTCATTCAACTTGGAGAAGAAATTGGTCTAAATAGTAAAGAAATCAAAAATGTTATCGATGAAAAACGATATCTATCTGTTTTACATAGTCAAAGATCGCAAGGAAAAAGTTTAGGAATTTTCGGAATACCCTCATTCGTTATAAGAGGAAAAATATTCTGGGGAGTTGATGTAATTGAAGAATTAAAAGAAGAAATTGATCTAGTAAAACAAAAACTAATAGAAGAGCAAGAAAAAGAAGATTAATTCTCTATTATTTTTTCGGGATATGCGCAATCGCTTCAATTTCAACAATATCGTCTTGATTAAGTCGAGAAATTTCAAGAATAGTTCTTGTTGGAAGATTTTTTCCAAAAAATTCTTCATATAACTCGTTTATAACAGGTCGGAAATTTTCCATATCCGTCACGTAAACAGTAGTGGAAACGATATCCTGTATGCGACCTCCCTTACTTTCGACAATAGATTTCAGATTAATCATAGTCTGCCGAGTACGTTTTTCAATATCATATTCGACTAATTTATTATTTTCAGGATCTATGCCTCTCTGACCAGAAATGAAGTAAATATCTCCAATTTGGCGAACCTGAACAAAAGGACCAGTAGGATTTGGAATGGAATCATCTGAAGATTCATAAAATGAATTCAAATTTAAAAAACCTATATATCTCTTATTTTTTTTTGCCTTTGCTAGGCAATTCTTCGGGAAAAGTATTCTTTAACCACTGTTGTGCAAGGATAAGACTTGCAGTTTCATCTTTTCCAGGAACAAAAGCTATAGACTCTTCAATACGTGTACCATCTTCATTCAACATAAAAACATCTACTCCAGAACCATATAGTTCATCTGTTCGGGATTCTAAAGAATATTTAACTCCATTATTTTCTACCTCCTGCGACATACACTCTCCTTTTTAAAAATTACAATAACGATTCTAACAAGCACAAACACTAACATCAAATAAAAAAAATTTTTTGAACTTCAGTCTACTAAATGATCCATAAACCAATCAGCAATATAATTGCTAGCTAAACCAAGATTATCCACAATGCAATGCTGACTGCCTCCATTATCAACAGAAAATATTTTCAGTTGTTTGTCAATAGAACTACATTCTTCGAAAAGTCGATATGCCATTTCAATCGGTGCAATAGTATCTTCAATACCATTCAAAATTAATATAGGCATTGTTATTTTTGACGCAATTCCAGTTAAATTATATTTTTTGCTTTTTTCAATAGCACTATCTACATCATCACATCCCATAAGAAAAGGTAATTGCCACATATGAGCGGAAGTTTCTGTCCCACCAGCTTCCAAAATCTTTCTTCTTCTAACAACCACTTCATGAATGTCAACGCTACAGCCCCATGCAACACATGCAGCATATCTTTTCTCAAACGCAGCCGCACGAGGTGCATAATATCCGCCCATACTCATCCCCATAATACCAATACGTTCGGGATGAACATTTTTCATAGAAGAAACATAATTATAGGCAGCTGTTGCAGGCACTTCATAATCATATCGGCTAGGGATCTTTCCCAACCGAAGAGTTTCTCCTTGACCTGGACCGTCAATGCACAAGCATCCAATCCCTCTGGAACGAAGATCCAATCCAGCCCAGAGCGTTGTGATTTCTTTACAAGCATCTGCACCATCAAAAAATACCACCACAGGATAATTTTCGTTTTTTGTGTCTGGTGGTATCCAAAATGAGTATAAAGGACCTTCTTCATAAGGGATCTCTATCTTTTCGAATTCGTCTATACGCAGTTTCATGCCATCATAAAATCTTGATGTAACTTTTTTATAAGACTCAAACTTTCTAGGATCGTCTGGAGGAATTAATTGCTCAGCGGTATAAAGGTAAACTGCACTTCTTATTAATGCCCCAGATGCAGTTTCAGCATGTCCACTTTCTAATTCTCTTTTTGCATAATCAAAAACAAAATCTGACATTTTTTTCCACTCTCGAAACCAAATCTCAGAATTTCCAATATCTTCTTTCAAATTATTCCCAATCTGATCTACTTCCCAGAGTGCACTTCCACCTACACGTGCAAGATTTAAAATTCCACAAATCCTATGTGACCAAAGGTAATTGTCAGGAAAATATCGAAACCAATTACCTTGATAGACCTTCTCCATTCTCACTCCCTCTAAAAGAAATAATTAGTAGAATTCTAAAAACTTCACATCTACATCTGCATAAAAATCTTTGCCAAAAGCAACAATCCCAATTGATTGAATTTCCAATGAAGAGAACTCACTTGATTGATACCAATTAGAACTTTGAAATCCTGAAAATGGCAAATCGATTGTAACCCAATTACTACTTGTTTTAAATTTTGAAGAGTAGTACTGCCAAGGAAACCACATATCTTTTGTCCTAATATGGACAAAGTAGGATTCTCCATTTCCCCTCACCGTGATTCGTACTCCTTTAAAATCTTTCTTCAACTTCTTTTTAAATCTAGTACGAAATTGTATAAATCCTCCATTATTCTCTGTACTAACCTGTCCCTGCATCTTATAAAATCGTTCGTTATTTATACTTTTAAAATCAAGCTTTCCCTTAGAGACTCCTCCCATCACTGTATCTGCTATGAATGACCATGCATTTCTTTCTAGGTTAATTAGATTCTCTGCAAAAACAGTTTTTGTAAAAACAAATACTAAAACAAATAAAAGAGAAAAAAATATTTTCATTTCTTGCCTCAACTTTAAAAAATGTAAAAAAATTAAAACCTTCTCAAAACAGATAAAAAGAAGTACAATTGAAACGCCTAAACGAGATTTATGTTACAACCAAAAGGAATTCATTAAAAGATGAACAAAATTACAATCATAAGTACTTTGATATGGGGGTTTTTTCGTCATACCCTTTGTTGATGGCCCTCTGTTTTAACCGCTCTTGGTCTAGGAGCGACTACAGCCGGAGCTTTAGGAAGTGTTTTAACTACACTTCAAGTTTATAGCTGGATCTTTCTAATTATTGCAGTCATATCCTTTGCATGGACTTTCTGGAAAACCAGACATAATACTCATAAACAAAGAATATTTGTTTATTTATCTGGAGTATTTATTTTTTTAGTATTCATTTTTAAATTTATTTAAAAATGAAGCTTATACTATGAAATTCAATTATCGGGAATACTAACGCAACATTTCCTTCATTTTCAAAACCATTTCATTTGTCACATTTCCACCTGTTACGGTAGCAACTGTAACTAAATTAGTATCAATTTTTTTAGATAAAAAAGCCGCAGCGGCAACTGCTCCCGCAGGTTCTGACAAAACTTTACTTCTGTATAATATTTCAGAAAATGCATTTGCTATCTCTATCTCACTTACTAAAATAATTTCATCTAAATATTTCTGTAAATGACGAAATGGGAAAAACCCTGGACGAACTGCAGACAATCCATCAGCTATCGTATCCCAATAATCTATAGCAGTTGGTTCTCCCTTTTGAAGAGAAACAAATGCAGCATTCGCTTTTTCAGGTTGGACTCCTATTACTTTCACCTTCGGATTTGACAATTTTATTGCTGCAGAAATTCCAGCAGCTACACCACCACTACTAACCGGAACTAAAACAACCTGCAAGTTTGACATATCCTCCAAAATCTCAAGACCAATAGTACCATGTCCAACTGTTGCCATCGGTTCTTCCCAAGTATCAATGGCGGTCATTCCCCTATCCTTCGCTATTTTTTCAACCATAGGTTGCCGAGAAAGCGCATCTGTCCCGCAAAACACAACTTCTGCTCCGTAAGCTCTTGTGGCTTCAACTTTATAAAGACTTGTTCTGTCTAACATTACGACGACTATCTTCACTCCTAAGCATGACCCTGCATAAGCAAAAGCTTGGGCAAAATTGCCTGAAGATGTCAGAACTACCCCTTTCGCAAGTTGTTCTTCTGTTAAAGAGTTTAATATTGTGACAGCAGCTCTAATTTTATATGCACCAGTGACCTGAAGATTTTCTGATTTCAAAAACAGCTTTTCTTTTCCAACTTCTGAAGAGTCTGAAGAAAATGGAATTATAGGAGTTCTCCTAATCCAATTTGGAAATCGAGATCTAGCTCTTTGAATATCTTTTAATTGTACGTAATTCAATTTATTGCCTTGAATAAAAAAATAGAATCGAATACTTTCTACTAGGTTTTATTAAAAGATTAAATTTACAAAAGACTAATTTAAATTAGGCGACCAAGTAATGATTATATATTTTGCTAATTTTCGTCAAATTTATTTATTTAAAAGATTATATTTTTTGTTATTTCTTTCATTTTTTATTATTTCTTGTTCACACGGCAATACAATCGAAACAGGTCATATAGAAAGACACGGAGAGAAAAATCCTCATGGGATCAAAATTAAGATAGCTAACAATGTTCCATCTATAGTTTCAGATTATAATTCTCGTTATTCTACCTTCGGTTCTATTCGTTCCAGGGGAAGACATACTGGACTCGATTTGAAAGCACCTATTGGACAACCAATAATAGCTGCATCTGATGGAAGAGTCATTAGAGCACTTTACCTGTCATGCGGAGGCAACGCTGTTTATATAACTCATGGAAGAGACAAAAAAGGTAATTATATCGGAACAGGGTATACACATTTAGATAAAATTTTTGTTCAAAAAGGACAATTGGTAAAAAGAGGAGAAAGGATAGG
>CAZLCI010000052.1:0-14118 GCA_964558115.1 uncultured Nitrospinaceae bacterium
CGTAGCCATTGCAGCACTCCCACCTGTTCGTCTAATTTTATTTACAGCTGAAAGGAGTTCAATACTATAACTTTCTAAGGGTTCTACAAAAATCTCTACTATTCCTCCGCAAATATGTCCGCTGTCAGCTGCATCTTGCTCCGTTAAGTCGAATCTGAGTTTTTCTGATTTTTTGCTCTCTAGAACGTCCATGGCAGTTTGCCATACTTCTGCTTCAAGACAACCTCCGCCCACAGTACCCTCAATGGTTCCATCTTTATGCACTAACATTTTTGCATCACTGCTCATAGGTGCAGAGCCTTTGCGATTTACTATTGTAGCAATAGAGGCAGATTCGCCCTTTTGTATTAAACTTTCCATAGTATTGAAAATACTCTTTGACATTTAACAAATTCCTATATCAAATCATTATTAATTTCGTATTTGGTCATGCATATATACTAAACTAGATTTCCAAGAAGAACTTGTTACTATCAGTCTATCCGACTGTTTAAAAGGGAAATTTCCTCTTTCATTGATAATATAAGCGATTTTTTCAATTTCGTCTATATTATGAATACAATCAGCTTTATTCAAAATAATAGCTTTCTTAGAATTTTTGGGAGTATTTTGAAAAATCCCATTAGGATGATTAATCAAAAACGCTAAACTTTCTGGACTAATTTTCATTCTTTCCTTTAGTCCGGTCACCTTGCAAAAATGTTTCAGTCGAAAAACATTCTTTTTTGAAACGGATAAACCGATTGCATCTAATCCAATTATTCCTAGTATATAGTTTGATTCTATAGGGATTACTGGCTCATTTTTATTTGGAGCTTTGATTGGAAGACCTTTAGAACCGTCTGCTTCAACAAAAACAATTTTACTACTCGATATAAATCGTTTGATTTTTTCTTTTTGAAATCCTTTTAATTTCATCCTTTTCAGATTTTTGTCCGGTTGATTCGGAACTTTTTCCTCTCCGATTCTTTTTCTTGCGAGTGTTAAAATTTTGTTTTTATCTCCAATTTCTTTTTTTATCACCGTAGCGATTGTGTTATCTGTGCCGAGGATGGTATTAGATTTTAGTTCTTTATTAGGAGAAAAAATATTTGTTGTCGTTGTAATTAAAATTGGACAAGAATAAATTTCAGAAGCTTCTCCGGCAAGTTTATTGATAATGCTAGTTTTGCCTCCTGCTCCAACCACGGAAACGGTGTCTCCTTTTTGTATCCCGAGTGCTTTTACTAAGTTTGATTTCAAAAAAATATTTTTCATCTTGGTTTATTATCCAGTAATTCTTTCCTGAGGATTTTTACAATTTCTTGAGTCAACTGCGATAATTCCTTTACTACTATATGATTTTCGTAAATTTGTTCGACAAAAGAATCTACAACCCCTACACCTATTAGTCTAACACCATTTTTTGCGATTTGAGTCGCTGTTGATATAAGGTGTGAAGCATCGCCATTGGGTTGGCCATCTGAAGTGATAATCATTATTTTCTCTTTCTCATTCCTTTGTGTAATCCTTTTGAAAGCAAAAAGAAGATGTTCTTCATCCCAGTTGTTGAAGCGAGGATATATATTTGCCAGTCTGTTTTTTGTGTGTGAAAATGTATCGTCAAATGATTTATATATTCTGTGTTGTAATTTGGAGTGGCGTATATGCCTATATTTGAAAGCTGGAATATGCCCAAGCGAAGCTGCCATTGCTGCTTCTGAGTTTTCGGTTGAATACCCTATAACTTCAAAAGGTACACGAATACGGTCTAATACTTCAGCGAATACGACAGTAGCTTCCCTTGCAGCGAGATATTTTGATTCTCTGTTCATACTCCCGCTTTCATCCACTAACAAACTGAAACATATATCTAATTTTTCAGGTTCTTCTCTTCTTTGGAAGAGGTTAAATTTTTCTAATCTCTGTTTCCAAAGTTTATGTGTATTGAGTTTTCCTGATCTATAGTTACCTACATATCGTGTGTAAGTTCTCTCTTGAATAATTTGCAATAATTTTGCAGTTAAGACTTTAATTTCGCTTGAAATATTTTCTAGAATTTCTGAATATTCGGATGTTTTCCCGTCCGGAGGTGTCATAATGGTTTGCTCGTCTTGAAGCATTGCGGAAGGATGGATCTCTTTCTTTTTATTTTCTAATT
The DNA here is from genome assembly GCA_964558115.1 of uncultured Nitrospinaceae bacterium. Taxonomy (GTDB): domain Bacteria; phylum UBA8248; class UBA8248; order UBA8248; family UBA8248; genus UBA3496. The sequence goes on from CAZLCI010000052.1 coordinate 2,141, forward strand.
GGAACCATGGGGTAGACCAGTGACCTAATGTAGTTACTTCTTCTTCAGTGAAAGAAACTGATTCTTCTTGATCTTCATTGTTTATTATAGTTTCTTGAGTTTGGTTTTCTTCTGATTCATTAGGGTCATTTTTTTCTTCCCCAATTTCTTCTATTTCCGAATCTAGGAGTGTATCTTCTGATAAATTTTCTTTGTCCTCTTCGTTAAACAGTTGATTTAGAAAATCATATATTTCGTGAGAACACTTATAGGTGATTGCTCCGTCTGTAGTTTCACAGGCATCTTTAATTTTGTTTTTTAGAGCTTTGAGGGTTTTTGAAATCTTTGGGTCAAGCAATTTTATTGTTTGAAGATCTAAATCTTTTTCTGCCGTATCTTTTATGTAAACTGCTCCTGTTAAATATATCCCTAGTTGAATTTGTTGGATAAGAGGTAATTCTCCTGTTTTTATAGAATAGTTAGCAGATTCAACAGAAGGTTTAATAAACTCTATTAGATTTTTTTTTGTGCCGGGAAGAAGTGATGTTAGAAGATTCTCGCATCTAGTATCGTCTAATGTATGCCATAAACGGAAAATTCCAGGTTTTTCTTTGTTGTCAGATAAAATTTGAGTCAACCATTTTCTTTCTTTAAATCTTAAGTGAGCAGCTTGAATTAGTGTCATGCCTTTTTGGTATTTCAGGAAATGAGTTTCATTTGTTTTTCCACTTAGAATCTTTAGGGATGTTTCGGGTTTTTCAATCTGAATGTCTTGTTTCTTGGAATTGGATATATTTTGTAAATCTGGGTTCGCGAATTCAAGGTTGATATCGTAATTTTTAGTAACTATCTGCGCTAAGACTTCTAATCTTACTCTTCTTTTTTCCATAGATTTTTTTTAAAAGTAGTTGTCAATTATGTCTTCGATGACTTTTGCATCGAATTCGTTAATTTTGCCATAAATTGAAGAAATGGCTGATTCGGAGGGATTAAAATATGCGGACATACGTGCCCAATCTATTAATCTTCTGGTACTAAATGTACAAAAAACTTTTTCATTTTCAATCGCCTCTCTAACATCATTGGCAACTTTTACCATTTTTTCAACTAATTCTTTGTCCATGTTTCCGCTTTGATTTATAACAACATCGACTTCAATTTCGTAGGGAAGATAGGCCATTCTGATTGATACTGGAAATCGGTCTAGCAAAGCTTCATTAAGAGCTTTTGTTCCCGCATAGCGTCTATCTTCGTTAGGGTTCATGCTTGCAAAAACTCTGAAATTTGGATGTGGTTTTATTATTCTACCATCGTATTCTGTTAAAACTATCATTTTGTCATCGTCAAGGAGGCTATGTAGACAAAACGCAATTTCAGGAAGACAAGCGTTAATTTCATCTATAAGTAGCCAATCTCCTGATTCCATTGCATCTATAAGAATTCCATTAACCCAATAAGTACCTTTTTCGTTAATCATCAGTTTTCCTACAAATTCATCTACGGTTGTCATTCCGTTTAAATTGACTCTTCGAAATCCATTGTTTGTCATTTGGGCCAAGTGACGGACTAAGAGAGTTTTCCCAACTCCTGTTTCTCCAATTAGAATTACTGGAAGTCCTTTGCTTACTGCCCAAGCTGTTTTTTCTAAATCATCTCCAACCGGAAGGTAAAACTGAGAATCAGGAACGTAAGGGTTGTCGATGTTTTCATTGATCTTTATCTCACTTCTTCCAATTTTGTATAATCCGTTTTTTGTTATTTCCTCTCGAATTTCAATAGTCAATTTTGGACTCCGTTCTTTTTTTTTGTTGTCTCGTTTAGTAGTATGAGTATTGCTTCAAGAACGCCACCTGCAATACTTCTTGATTTGTCTGAAATAGTCATACAGTGCTCTGGCTTAGCCCTTGGATCTATGTCGCCAACTTTAAATCCTTTTGAAATTGAAAGGTCGTCTCTAATCAATCCTCTAATAACTCCTGGTATCTCTGAAAAAATTTCAAATTCGTCTACTTTAGCGACAAGTTCTCCTTTAGAAACCTTGTCTCCTATTTTTTTAATAGACTTAAATTTTCCTTTTTCAGGAGAACGAAGAAGTCTTTCAGTTGTATATCCTCCAATAGGTCCTGGTACTCCTGTATTCTCAGAAGCACAACCGCTGAAGATTATCCTTCCAATATCATGTCCTCTTGCAGTTTCTATTACTGCATTGCAATCTGATCCAGCGTTAAAGCCAGGTCCGACTCCAATTACAATTTGAGCACTATCTTTGTGTGTGCCAAGATTTTTTTTTGCGAGAATTGCATCTATTAAGATTTGAGGTTTTGCAAGTTTAAGTATTTCACATTCTGGGTCAACCAGAACTGGGATTATATTCTTTTCTAATAGACTAAGAGCAGAATGAAATTTTTCAGTCAATGTATCTTCCTGAACCATTTCTGAAAAAAGTCCTTCGATTTCCATTTGACCAGAATATATACATTCAGCAAAGGATACAGTTCTTCTGACCATAGTAGGATTTTCTGTTTCTGTAATAATTGTTGGAAAACCTGAACGGAAGATTTTTTGAGCTATCCCAGAAGCAATATCTCCACCACCTCTTAGGACAACTAGTGAATTTTTAATTGTACTCTTTGAAAATGTTTTTTCCACTCTTTCCCCAGTTACATTTTTTTTAAAAGCTTTAGAAAATCGGTCTTATGCATCTAAAAGGTTTCTTGCGATAATCAGACGTTGTATTTGGCTTGTTCCTTCTACTATTTGTATTTGTTTTGCATCTCTCATAAATCTTTCTAGGGGATGGTCTTTCATATATCCAGCTCCACCTAATATCTGTATACTATCTATAGCGACTTTCATTGCCATATCTGCAGCAAATGTTTTTGCAGTAGAAAAATAGCGAGCATTTTCTTTTCCTATTTGTCCTGTGTCTACCAAACTAGCTGCTTTATGCACTAAAAGACGAGATGCTTCAATTTGCATAAACATATCTGCAAGCATAAACTGAATTGCCTGAAAATTAGAAATTGAAGTACCAAATGCTTCTCTTTCTTTTGAGTAGTTTTTTGCATAATCAAAACATCCTTGAGCGAGACCAACTGCTCGTGCTCCTATAGCAGGACGCATTTGATTAAATCCAATCATTGCTGATTTAAATCCTTTATTAAGTTCTCCAATTTGGTTTTCTTTAGGAATTGCAACATTTTCAAAATTTAAAACACATGTAGATATACCTTTCATTCCCATTTTCTTTTCATGGCGGCCAATACTGAAACCATCTGTATTAGTTGGAACAATAAAGTAAGTGATCCCTTTTGTTCCAGCGTTAAAATCAGTTTTTGCTGCAACAGTAATAAAATCAGCTTTATCAGGTCCGCTACAATAACATTTAGTTCCATTCAGTACCCATTCTTCTCCTTCTAAGGATGCTCTAGTTCTTATATTTCCTGCGTCCGAACCAGCATGTGGCTCAGTCAAAGCATACGAGCCTCTTAATTCTCCTTTCGCTAAACCTTTTAGATATTGGTCCTTTTGTTCAGGATTTCCACTTAGTTGAATTATTCTACTAGAAAGCATATTCAATACTATGAAAAGGGGACTGTTTGAGCAAAATTTTGCAATTTCTTCTATAACTATACATCCTCCAAGAAAACCCATTCCTGATCCATCATACTCTTCAGGCAAGAAAATACCCAATAATTCATGTTCCTTTAGAAGTTGAAAAATATCCTCAGGATATTCTTCTTTTTCATCAATATCTGATGCTCTAGGTTTAATGTATCTTTCAGACAGTTCTCGAACTGTTTGTTTCAACATTTTTTGAGATTCATCCAAATCAAATAACATAATCCAAAGTCCTCTTCTCATATTTTAAAAATCTATGTTTTTTATAATCTTTCTGAAATATTTTTTTGTCAAACTAAATTCAAGAAAACGGTTTTTTTTAAGTTTATTTTTATTGGAGTTGTTCAGTATAATTTTATTTTGTTATAAGTAATCTTTATTAAATTGCTTTGCTACTTTTTTTAGACTTGTTGTTTTTTCACTACAGGGTTAGTATCCCTTTGTTTTTTTTATTGAATTTTAACCTTATTTATTTTTTCTCTCTCTAAGGAGATAGAGATGATAGTTGTTATGAAGCAGAATGCTACCCCCGACGAGATTGAAAAGATTGTCGAAAGAATTAGAGAATTAGGTCTTGAAGAGCATCTTATACAAGGTGTTTTGCGAACGGTTATTGGTGCTGTAGGAGATGAAAGAGGTAAGAATATGCTTGAATCTCTTGTTACTCTTCCAGGTGTTGAAAGTGTAGTGCCTATTTTAAAACCTTACAAACTTGCAAGTTCTGAAGGTATGCCTGAGAGAAGTATTGTTCCAATGGGTGAAGGTGTGACAATCGGAGGAAAAAATATTGTTGTTGTGGGTGGACCATGTTCTGTAGAAAGCAGAGAACAAATTTTGTCTTCTGCTGATGCTGTAAAAGATGGTGGTGGACACGTTCTTCGTGGAGGTGCTTATAAACCTAGAACTTCTCCATATAGTTTTCAAGGGATGGCGGAAGAAGGACTTAAACTTCTTGCAGAAGCGAGAGATAAGACAGGTTTGCCAATTCAAACAGAAGTTATGGATACTGTAGATGTTGATTTAGTGTGTAAGTATGCAGATGTTTTACAGATTGGCGCTAGAAATATCCAAAATTTTTCTTTATTGAAAAGAGTCGGCAGAACGAAAAAAACCGTTTTCTTGAAGAGAGGTATGTCTACAACCATTGAAGAATTTTTAATGTCTGCAGAATATATTCTCAGTCAAGGTAATCCGAATGTTGTTTTATGTGAAAGAGGAATAAGAACTTTCGAAAACTCAACTCGAAATACTTTAGATATAACTGCGGTTCCTGTACTTAAAGAACTTACTCATCTGCCAGTTGTTGTTGATCCGAGTCATGCTGCTGGTGCTTGGAGATTTGTTGCCCCACTTGCTAAAGCTGCAATTGCTTGTGGCGCTGATGGTTTGATGATTGAAGTGCATCCTGATCCATCCCAAGCAATGTCAGATGGAGCTCAATCTTTGAAACCTGAAATGTTCAAGCAGTTGATGAGTGATCTTGAGGTCTTTGCTGATGCGGTACAGCGTGAATTTTAATTTTCTTGCTTGATTGAGAAATGTTGGTGTTTAAATATGGTTGATATTGATGTAAGCCCTGAGGAAAATGAAGAACGTTTAGGTGACTATCTAAGGTCTGCTAGAGAAGGTCTTAAATTGAGTCTAGCGGACATTTCCAATGAAACAAAGATCCGCAAATATTACATTGAGTGTTTTGAGGCTAATGAACTTGCTCCATTGCCTGCAGATGTTATCTCGCGTGGTTTCTTAAAGGCGATTGCAATTTCACTTAAGCTTGATCCAGGTCATGTTTTAAGCAAATTTGATCAGGAAAAAGGAATTTTTGAATTAGATGAGGCAATGGGGGATTCTTCTTTTAGGCCAGCATTAAAAAATGAGAGAAAAAATCTTCTGAATGGTTTTTATCTAATCATCTTTTTTTTATTACTTTTGGTCATAACTTACATTTTTATGCCTTGATTCTTTTTTGAAATGAATAATGGAAATAAGCCATTACCCTTCACTTTCTAGCAAAAATATAAAAATTTCTGTTTCAAATTTCAACGAAGCCTCTTTAGCTTGGTGCTTAAGTTCCCTTTATAAAAAAAATTCAAATTCTATTATTTATATTGGGAAAGATGAAAAAGAAATTAGAAGAATCCAAAAGAATTTACTTATTTTTCTTTCTTTATATCAATCATCTTCTTTTGAAAATGATTGTGTACATGTTTTTCCATCAAGGGATGTATATCCTTTTTCATTTCTTTCTCCCTCGCCTGATATTGTAGGTGAACGCGCTAGGTCTATAAATTTCCTCAGAAATGAGGCGAGAGGAATATTTTTAGTTACTTTAGAAGCTATTTCTGAAAAAATTTGCTGTACAAATAAATCTCTAGGTCAAGTCACTGCACTGAAAGAAGGACAGGATTTCAAGCATGAAGATTTATTATTCATTCTAAATGAAATGAAATATGAAAAACGTTCAGTGGTTCAGTCAAAGGGAGAATTTGCTATTCGCGGCGGCATAATTGATTTTTTTTCGCCCCACTCAGAGATGCCAACACGAATAGAATTGAAAGGAGATGAAATAGATTCAATAAGAAAGTTTCATCCTGATACGCAGAGAAATAACAGGTCTCTTAAAAAAGCTGAACTTTATCCACCAAGAGAAATTATATTGAGCAAGGAAGAGATAGAAGTTTGTTCCCGTAAACTTGAATCCTTATTAAGAAATGATTCAGATAGTAATTTTAAGATACAAACAATGTATGATTTATTTCAATCAGAAGAATATTTTCCGGGTATTGAAAATTTGTCGCCTTTATTTTCAAAAGAGATTTCTACTTTTTTTGATTTTGTGCCATCAAATGCTCAATGGATTTTCGCCGACAAAGCAAATTTATTGTCTAAATCAGAACAATTCTGGTCTTCCATAGAAGAGGAATTTGTACTCAGTTCGGAGAGAGGTTTGATAGGTTTTGAACCGAAACTCAAATGGATTCCTCCTGAAGATTTTTTTGAATTTATTGAACTTTGGCCTACCTTAGAGTTTCAAACTATTTCTTCTAATGTTGAATTAAAGGAAGATCAAAACAAAAACGTAGATCCTTTTTATACCGAATCAATTGATTATTTCAGGGGAAGATTCGATTATTTTTTTGAACAGATAGATGAATGGGTCTTGTCCAAGTGCAAAGTAGTTTTAGTCGCTAGGGATCGAACAGAGTTGTATAGAATTAAAAACTTGTTAGAAGCAAGAGAAATAAAAGTTTCAATCTTTTCTCTAGAAAATAGTTCTGAACTTAAAATTTCTAAACTTTTTTTGTTTGAAGGTTCATTATCTTCTAGTCTTAGAATTCCATCTGAAAATCTTTTGTTTTTTAAAGTTGAAGATTTGTTTGGGAATGTCAAAAGTAAAAAAACTGAAAATAATTTCCTTCAGGTTTCTTCAGAATGGATCAAAAATTTAAAGAAAGGGGATTGTGTTGTTCACGATGAATATGGAATAGGTAGATTCCTGGGGGAAGTCTTTTTTGAAGACTCTGAAGATAAAGATGAATTTATGGCGTTAGAATATTCTGGAGGAGATAGACTTTACATTCCAATGCACGATCTTAAAAAAGTTAATGAATACCGTGGTCCAGATTCTCCCAAACTTGACAAGTTAGATGGTATTAGGTGGTCTCAGACAAAAAATAAAGTTAGGAAGTCTATTGATGAAATGGTGAAAGATCTAGTCAGTCTTTATGCAGAGAGAAATCAATCTCAAGGATTTGAATTTGAAGCTGATGTGAATTTTGAAAATGAAGTTAACTCTCATTTTGAGTTCGAAGAAACACCAGGACAACTTCAGGCTATTAATGATGTTCTTTCTGATATGGAAAGTAGTTCTCCGATGGATCGACTCGTTTGTGGTGATGTGGGTTTTGGAAAAACAGAAGTTGCAATTCGTGCTGCAACACGTTCTATGTCTTCGGGTAAACAAGTAGGACTTGTTGTTCCAACGACACTTTTGGCTCATCAACATTTTGAAGTTTTTCAGGAAAGATTTAAAAATTTGCCTGTAAAGGTTGAAATGTTGTCTCGTTTTAGAACTAAGAAGGAACAATCTAAGATTCTTTCTGAACTTTCAGATTCAAAGATTGATATTTTAATTGGAACTCATAGAATTCTTCAAAATGATGTTTCATTTCATAATTTGGGCTTGTTGATAGTTGATGAAGAACATAAATTTGGAGTAAGTCATAAAGAAAAATTTAAGAAAATTAGTATAGGAGTAGATGTCTTAACTCTTACAGCTACTCCTATACCAAGAACCTTGCAGTTGGCACTCTCTGGTACTAGGGATTTAAGCGTTATAGAGACGCCACCTAGAGATAGGCTTCCTCCTCGTTCGTATATATGTGATTTTGATGAGGGTGTAATTTCCAAGGCAATAAAGAGAGAACTTTTAAGAGGAGGGCAAGTATTTTTCGTTCATAATAGAATTAGTTCTTTGGCTGCTATTAATGAACTCTTGCTTAAATTGTTACCTGAAAGCAAAATTTTAGTCGCACATGGTCAGATGCCAGAAAAAAAATTAGAAGAGATTATGCATCAGTTTGTTTCTAGAGAAGCGGATATTCTTTTAAGTACATCAATAGTAGAAAGTGGATTAGATATTCCATCAGTTAATACAATAATTATCAATCGAGCTGACAGATTTGGAATGGCACAACTGTATCAATTGCGTGGAAGGGTAGGTAGAGACCGCCACCAATCCCATGTGTATTTAATGGTTCCTTCTATAAAGAAATTAAAAGGACAGGAAAAGGAACGACTTCAGGCAATTCAAGATGTACGGTCTATTGGACAAGGTTTTAAAGTTGCTATGAGGGATCTTGAGATAAGAGGTTCAGGTAATTTGCTAGGTCATAAACAATCAGGTCACATTGCTTCGGTAGGTTTCGAAATGTATTGTAGAATCTTAGAGGAAATAGTAAATGATGCTAAAGGAATAACCTCTAGGTTCCATGAACCAGAAATAATTTTGCCAATTACAGGCTCTATACCTTCTGCATGGATTGAGGATAGAGATGTAAGACTTGAAATATATCACCGGATTTCTAATCTAAAGTCGATTCGTGAAATGGATGAAATTCATGACGAATTATTTGAACGTTTTGGAAATTTTCCGGATGAAGTTTCACGTCTTTTTGAAGTGACTCAGATTCGCGTCCGTGCTAGACAATTAAAGGTTGCTCTTTTGCGAGTTAGTGGAAAAAAACTTTGGATAAGATTAGTTCCTGGAGAGTATAAATTTCCAGAAAAACTACTTACAATTCCAACAATTGTTTTTAATGACAATTATAATTTTAGTGTCGAAGTTTCTGCTTTATGGGAAGAAAGTTCAAAAGATATAGAACAGATTTTAAGTTGTCTGGAAACGTCTTTTTTGAATAAAGAACTTATGCAAGAGGAAGGTGATTGAATTATGTTTTTTATGAAAACGAATCTTTCTCTGAGTATTTTCCTGTTTTTAATTATTTTTCTGCAGCTTGGTTGTGAAAGAAATATCGAAAATAAGCAGACTAGAGATTCAAGTGCAAATTTGGCTCAAGTAAATGATGAATTTATTAATACGAGAGATTTAGAATCTAATTTTTCGATTATTTGGAAATCGAAGAATAAAATTGGGGGCAAAGATTCAAGTACTCGTATTTTTATAGATCAATTGATTGAAAGAAAATTAATTCTTCAGTCATCTGAAACTAAGAATATGAAAGTAGAAGATTCAGAAGTAAATAGTTATCTAGAAAGTCTTTTTTTCCCATTGGATAAAAAAGAAATAAAAAAGAAATTTCATGATAAAAAAGAAAAATTAAATGAGTGGCTAGAGACGATTAAAGAAATTATAAGAGTTAATAAAATCATCCGGTATAAAATTTATTCAAAAATACGGGTTGAAGAAGATGAAAAGAGAATTTTCTATAAAAACAATTTAACTAGATATACTAGTTTTCGCCGCTTACAAGTTAGACAAATTGTTGTTGAAAAAAAACAGTTAGCTTTAGAAATTCATTCTCAGTTACTAAAAGGTTCTGTTTTTTCTGCTCTAGCAAAAGATCATTCTATTGGTCCTAATTCCTTTTTAGGTGGAGTTTTAGGATATCTTGAATTGAAGGATTTACCTATTTCATTACGGAAGGCATTAGAGAATTTAAAGGTTGGAGAAATTAGTAAAGTTGTATCTTCACCTTCTGGATTTCATGTTTTTCAAGTCACAGAAATAAGATCTGCTTATGTTAAACCTTTTCGCTCTGTTGAGAATATGATAAGAGAAGAAATTGTTCGAAAGAAAGGACGTAGATTACTGAAGAAATGGATTGTAGAATTAAGGAAAAATGCGAAGATAATATATTTTAAGTAAAGGAATGGAGATTCAAAAAACCATGAGAAAGTGTCTCTTGTTTTGGTTTATGATTGTTAATCTATGTTTTGTAGATTCTTTGTATGCAAAACCAATCGTAATAGAAAGAATAGTTGCGAAGATAAATGAAGAGATTATCACACTTAGTGAACTTCAAGAATTTGTAAGAATGGCGAAAAATGAACTTAAGGGGAAGTATAAAGGGAAAGACTTAAAGAGAAAATTACGGGATCTAGAACAAAAAGCTTTGGGTAATCTTGTAGAAAGAAAATTATTGATTCAAAAAGCAAAAAAAGTACGGCTTTCTGTTTCGGAAAGAGAACTAAATATTGCTATTTCTTCTGTTTTGAAGTCAGCAAAGATTACCTTCGAACAATTGAGCAAGTATCTAATCTCGACTGGTTCAAGTATGAAAAAATTCAAGAAACAAACCCGTGAGAAATTGCTTATAAAAAAAGTTGAGAATATTTTTGTGAATACTATTGTTACGGTAACAAAAAAAGAGGTTGAAAATTACTATAAAGACAATTTAGATAAAATGACCCTTGGGGGTTCAAGAAAAGTGAAGCAGATATTTTTTCCACTTAACGAAGAGATGTCTAAAGACGATATTTTAAGAACAAAAGTTCTTTCTAGGATGGTTTTGGAAAAAGCGAAAAAAAATCCTATTAGATTTTCAGATCTAGCAAGAAAATATTCTAAAGGTCCTTCTGCAAATCTTGGTGGAGATCTCGGAGTTATAGGAAAAGGTGAAATACTTCCTCAGCTTGAAAAGGCTATCTTTTCAATTAGAGAAGATGAAATCAGCGAAATAGTTCAGTCTCGAGCGGGGTTGCATATTGTTTTGGTTTACAAAATAGTTCCCGGGAAGAAAATTCCATTTAAGGAAGCCTATGAGAAAATTAGGAAAACAATTTTTAGTGAAAAATCAGTCCTTATAAGGAAAAAATGGATTAACGAATTAAAGAAATCTGCTTTTTTAGAAATTACTTATAATTCTGTGATAAGTAAAGGAAATTCAACACTAGATTTATTGTTTAAAAATATTAAAGAACACGTCGTTTTTAAAATAAAAGAGATTAAACTTTTAAATTCTTCTCTCTTTTTCGGGAGAGAAAAAATCTCTTGGGAATTAGGTGTTAAGAAAGGGAAGACTCGTTGGTCTACTGATTCGTTTAAATTAAATAAGCAAAATATTCTTGATCCTGAAATCCTTCGTGGTATACCAAAAAATTATTCTGTTTTTGTTAATCCAGACCCTGCGCTTAAGCTTTTCTGGTATAGAACAAGGATGTTAATTGCAGATGAGTTTCTTGGAAGTATAAGTTTTGCCGATATTATTAAAAAAGTATCATTGGATCGAAATAAGAAAAAATTTATTTTTGTAACTGATGAAAAAAAAATAAAAATTATTTTTGATGTTAATTTCATGGATGCTCACAGTCTGAAATCTGGAAATCAAAATGTGCAATAATAAAGAATTGAAATGAGAGTAGATCTTTTTCTTCTTTATGCACGCGTCGTTAAAAGACGTTCAAAAATAAAAGAACTTATAGATAATCGTTCATTGCAAGTGAACGGCAAGTTCATAAAATCTTCATACAAAATAAAAATTCAGGATTCACTGAAGGTTATTCAACATAAAAGAATTGTTGAAATAGAGGTGCTTAAATTGCCTGAATCAAAAAAAGATTTCGAATTTCCAAATCAAATATTTTCTTTGAATATTGAAAAAAAAGATAATGAGTATCTTTCAGAAGTCAAATTAACGGAAGTAGTTGATTTTTTGAGAAGAGAATAATTAAGCTTGATTTTTGTATGAATTGTGTTATCTTTCGTCAAGTGTTTCCTTTAATTGTCGTCCCGAGAGGCGCAAAAGGTGATTGAAATTATGATTTGTCACGACATATATAATGAATCTTTTATACCTCCAGTTATTTGATTGGGGGTTTTTTTTTTGGAGATATTTTGAGAGAAGAGATTTTATCTC
>CAZLCI010000053.1:0-13590 GCA_964558115.1 uncultured Nitrospinaceae bacterium
ATCTAAATCTTTATTTTTTTGATCTGTATCAGGAAAATAATATCCTATATCTCCTAAAGCAACTGCTCCCAAAAGAGCATCACTAATTGCATGTACAACTACATCAGCGTCTGAATGACCATCAAGACCTTTGTCAAAGGGTATCTTCACTCCCCCCAAAATTAATAACCGATTAGGAATCAACCTATGAACATCATAACCAATCCCAACTTTTAACATTTAATAAATCCTACGAAGTTATATGTCAATTAAGTTTTTTCTCCTGCCTAAGATAGAATTCGGCCAATAACAAATCCTCTTTGGTAGTTATTTTAACATTCATTTTATTCGAAAGAACAATTCGAGATTTCACTCCTATATTTTCTAACAAAGATGATTCGTCAGTTACTTCGGAATTGTCACCTTTAAAATCTGTATAAGCTCTTTCCAAGAGTTCTTTCCTAACAACTTGAGGGGTTTGTGCACTCCAGATATTTTCTCTAGAAACTGTCTGAAGTGTATTCATTGACTCATTACTAAGTTTTAAGGTATCTGTTATTGCAAAAGCAGCAAGACTAGCACCTGTGTGATAAGCCTCTAACAAACACCTCTCTAGCAAATCCTTGGTAAATAAAGGCCTAACTCCATCATGAACTACTACCCATTTCACTTCATTTGGAAGAGCATTTAATCCATTTTTTACCGAACTCTTCCTATCAATTCCTCCCTCAACTAATTTTATATCTACTAAAGAATCATTTGGAATAATAACTGAATCCAGTTGTTTTTTTGGAAGTACTAAAGAAATGTAATTAAGTAATTTAGAATTTATTAATCTTTCTAGCACATGTAAGACTATGGGTTTGCCATTCAGTTTACGGAATTGTTTCTTTTTATTTCCTTGCAAACGCTCACCAAGACCTGCAGAAGGTATAATTGCCCCAACAGTAACGGGATCAGGTAGTTTTTTAAATGACTCTTTTTCTATACTTATTTTATCTTCTCTTTTAGAACGATTCATTTTTGATATTTAAAAAGATTTATTTTTGAAATGATAAAAGAATCAAAGATTATACGATTCAATGTTTTCTGCTGAACGTAGATAATCCCCTGATTTTCCTCCAGACTTTTTAATTAAACAAATCTCACCCAGAACCATCTCTTTGTCTAATGATTTACACATATCATAAACTGTAAGACCTGCTACCGAAACAGCAGTAAGGGCTTCCATTTCAACCCCAGTCCTATCAAAAGCTTTTACCCTAGAAAGAATACGTAAAAACGAAGATTCTCTTTCTAAAATATCAGGTCTAAAAAGGACCTCAACACTCGTGATCCTAAGAGGATGACACATTGGAATTAAATTAGAACATTTTTTTGCAGCAAGGATAGAAGCAATTCTTGCGGAAGCTATAACATCTCCCTTTGGAACTTTCATATTTATGATAGAGTTTAATGTATCCGTATTCATCATAAGTGAAGCAGATGCAACGGCAACTCGTACAGTTTCCTCTTTGTGTCCAACTTCTACCATCAAAGCCCTTCCTCTTGAATCAATATGGTTTAGTTCTTCCAAGACTTTCTCCTAAATGACGACTTAAATTTTCGCCAGAGTTAATCCTTTTTGACTCTGATATTTACCTTTTTTATCTGCATAAGAAGTTTCGCATTCTTCATCACTCTCAAAAAACAGCACTTGGGCAATTCCTTCATTAGCGTATATTTTTGCTGGCAAAGGAGTTGTATTTGAAACCTCTAAGGTGACAAAACCTTCCCATTCAGGCTCAAACGGGGTGACATTTACTATTATTCCACATCTGGCATAAGTACTCTTTCCCACACATACCGTTAAAACATTTCTTGGAATTCTAAAATATTCGACAGTTCTTGCAAGGGCAAAAGAATTTGGAGGGATCAAGCAAGTATCAGATTGCATTTTAACCAAAGATCTTTCGTCAAAATTTTTTGGATCAACAATAGTCGAATTCACATTCGTAAATATCATAAATTCATCCGCAATCCTTATATCATACCCATAGGAAGAAACTCCAAAAGATATTTTATCTCCCCTAACTTGCTTCTCTTCAAAAGGTTCAATCATTCCTTTTTCTTTTGACATCTTAGAAATCCACTTATCAGATTTTATACTCATTTTTCCCCTCTTTAATAAACAAATTGGAAATATACTTATTTAAAATTTTCCAGAAATATTTTCGTATTACTCTTATTTTCTAGTTTTTTCATAAGCAATCGATATCTTTCATTATGTTTAGATTGAATAAAAAACATTCTCAAATTTTCCTTAACATCTTCAAATTTTGCATCTTTAGATGTTATGTGTTCTGAAACTCTGAATATTTCCCAACCAAGTCTAGTTTTAAAAGGTTTACTTACTTGACCTACAGGGAGTGCAAAAACTAATTTTTCAACTTTTTTGGGCAAAGTTCCTTTTTCAACTGTTCCTAAAACTCCTCCTGATTTCCGAGTTGGTTGATAAATTGATCTAGAGCGAGCGATATTCGAAAAAATCTCTCCACTTTTTATAAATTTTAGAACTTCCAACGCATTTTTTTTAGAACTAACGACTATATGACTCAGAGTAACAGACTCTTTCCTCTTAAATCTCTCTTTATGAACCGCAAAGAACTTTTTTAGAACTTCATCACCAACGATAACGTCGGAATACACTTTCTCCTTGAGAAGGAAATCTTTAAAAATTCTCTTTTTTGTTAAAGAAGATAGTTTAACAACTTCCTTCTTTGAACCTACGCCAAGACGTTTTGCTTCTTGAAAAAGCAATTCAGAATGAACCATCTGTTCTAGAAATTTCCTTTTGTTCTTTTTAACACGAAGTTTCATAGCAGAAGAAAGCAAACTAAGTCGAAATTCTATATCAGCCATAGTAATTTTATATCCATTAACAGAGGCAACAATGACATTTGATTTTTTAATATTCTTTTTTGCATCGACTGTAGAAACTTGCAAAAAAAGAAAAAGAATTGGGAAAAATAAAAATAGTTTTAAAGCTAAAGAATAGTTCATAGGTTTCCTCTAAACTTGTAGATTCTTTTACCATACATATTAAAAGAGTACCAAATTAAGTTTAATGCACTGAGAATAAAACTTCTACAACGAAAACTTATTTATCCTTAACTAATTAAAAAAAAGAAACAACAACATAAAGAAAATAAGTAGTTAGCAGGAAAAAACCAGATAATTTTTTTATTTTTTTCCTGAAAAAAATAAAAAACAAAAATAAACTCATCATTAGAACCATAAAAGGCAAATCAAAAAAATAGGTCTTATGAGATATTTTAAGAGGATTATAAAGGGCTGCAGAACCAACTACCCAAGTTAAATTAAGAATATTTGCTCCTACCACATTACCTAGAGCAATTCCACCATGTCCTTTCAATGAAGAAGCAACTGCCATAACCAACTCAGGCAAAGATGTTCCAATTGCTACCATTGTAAGAGCAATGACTATTTCTGGAACACCCATAAGTTTAGCTATGGGAATAACATTACCAACTACAAGGTAACTTCCAAACAGAACAAACGAACCACCAAAAACAAAAAATAAGATTATTTTTTTGAAACTATCTTCACATTCATTAGTTGATTCCTCAAAACTTCTACCTAAAGAAGAGAAAATTAAATACAAAATCGCAACTGACAAAAGAATTAATCCTAATATCCTACTGATAAAACCATAACCAAAAAAATAAGAGTATGAATAAATAAATATGCCCATTAGTAGCATAAGAATACTTTTAGAACTTATCTCTCTTGATTTATTAATTGGACTGATAATTGCAGATACTGATAATACTAACCCTAAATTACAAATGACCGAACCTACTGCATTTCCAAAAGCTGTATCAGGTTGATTTTTTACTGAAGCAAGAAAAGAAACAGAAAATTCGGGTAAAGTTGTAAAAATGCTAACTAATGTCGCGCCAATAACTAACTTGGGGACTTTCAACTTATTTGCAATCGCAACGGATGAATCTGTAAACCAACTCGCTCCCTTTGATATAAGAACAAGACCAAAACAAAATTTAAAAACAAAAAGCAGAGTCAATTATAGTTTCCTGTAAAATAAAAAAAGTTTAAAAGGCGGGAAAAGAACATAATTCTAAAAATAAAAACTATATATTTATTTTATAATAATTTAATACTAATCTAAACTTATTAAAACAATTACAATTACAAAAAAAATTTGCTTGAAATTTATACGAGTATGGGATAATTTTTATCAATATTTTAAAGATTTTTTAACCGAGGAATTTGCACTTTGACCAATCAGTACTCAATAGAAAAAATTTATGACCGCTGGGGGAAGTTTTATGACATTTTCTTCAAGAAAGTTTTTAGCGAGGGAAGAAATGTTGGAGTAGAACTTCTACAACTTAAATCAGACGAAAAATTACTTGAAGTAGGTGTTGGTACAGGTCTTTCACTGCCCTTGTACCCAAAATCATCTGAAATAATAGGCATCGACATTTCTTCAAAGATGCTAGAAAAAGCTGAAGAAAAGGTAAGAGACCTGAATTTAGAAAATGTTGACCTTGCTGTAATGAATGCACAAGAAATGGAATTTCCTGACAATACTTTTGACTGTGTAACTGCTTGTTATGTAGTTAGCGCAGCTCCAAATCCACAAAAGGTAGTCTCCGAAATATGTCGTGTTTGTAAACCTAATGGTAGAATTGTATTTATTAATCATTTCAAAAGTCAGAATTTTTTGTTGGCAAAGTTTGAAGAACTGATTAATGGAGCATGTAAAAAGATCGGATGGGAAACAACACTAGATCTAGACCCCCTTTTAAAAACCAATAATTTAACTTTAATTGCACAAGAACGTGTAAATGTATTTAATTATTGGAAAGCTGTTTTATGCATAAATTCTAAACAGAAATAGAATTTACTTCATTGCCAGGTTTAATAAATATTTGCTTGATAAAAATCAAAAAACAAGAAAATTCAACGGGAGATTGCTCATGTCGGATACAGAAAATATTATTCACACTTCGAAAGCGAAAATTATTAAAGAACCTGGAAAAGCTATGAAGACGGGTTTTTTTGAAGCCTTCCCGAATGACCCTATCCCTTATGGAGTACATGGAGGGATTAAAAATTTTTATAAAGTTGAGCCAGAAGTAGAAAGACCGGCCACTCTAGATCATCTTGTAGCATCCGTGGCTGGTTGACTAACTGGAAATATGAGTAGCGCGCTGGAAGCGCGTGGAATTTCTACCTATCCAGACAATCTAGTTGGTCACGTAGAAGGGTACATTGAAAACGTTGAAGGAATGCCTTTAATAACAAAAATTAAAATTCACTATACTGTAAAAATCCCAAAAGGGACAAAAAAAGATGCAGAAAGAGCATTAAGGATACACGATAGGGGTTGCCCCGCAAGCCAAAGCGTACAAAGAGGAATTAAAGTAGAACATACTGCAGAATTCGAAGAAATATAAAAAATTTAATTTATTTTACCTAAAACCTTTAAAACATGGTCTGGGGTTACAGGGATTTGTTTTATACGCTTTCCAATAGCGTCACTAACCGCACATGCTACTGCTGCGGCTCCAGCGGTACATGGTGGCTCACCTATTCCTTTTGCTCCATATGGGCCAAGACCTTCTTGTGACTCAAGAATAATATTCTCCCATTCTGGCGTTTCTGAAGCTGTGGGTATTAAATAACTTTCAAAATGCTCCGTGAGGACTTTTCCATCTTCTACAAGAATTTCCTCCATTAAACCATGGCCTATCCCCATCATTGTGCCTCCTTCAAACTGTCCTTCTACATGTTGACTATTAATTGCTTGTCCGACATCATGACCAGACCAATAATTCAAAATTATAACCTCTCCCGTTTCTTTATTTACTCTCACCTCAGCAGCATGAACACCGAAAACGTAGTCTAACCAACCACCTCCAGCTCCGTAAATCTCATTGCCTTCATATTCATGTTTCCCAAATTTCACATTACCAGTTGCATGTAATGGCACATTATTTTCTTTACACTTTTTGATAACCTCTGTCAGTTTCACTGAATTTTTAGGACTACCTATAACAGAAATAATACTGTCTTTTATATTAAGATCCTCTTTTGACGCCTCAAGAAGTTCAGAGGCTGCGTCTAATAATCTCTCACGTAACTGCATACCTGCATCGAAAGTAGCACCACCAGAAACCATGGTTTGCCTACTTCCTGCGGTAATACCAGCTAGAGGAGTTATATGTGAATCTGACAAAATTGGAGATATATCTGAAAGCGGAATTCCTAAAGCCTCTGAAGCAATTTGACAATATGTTTGGGTCTGACCTGCACCCACATCGGATGCACCGGCACGGAGTTGAACACTTCCATCATCATCTATAGAAAGAAATGCATCTCCTGCATTTAGTGGCCTACCATAACCTCCAATATTACCAATAATTCCAAAACCCTTAACCCAAGGCGAAGGAATCGATCCATCTATTTTCTTATTTTTCTTTTTAGCAACTTTTTTTGCCACAGAATCAAATAATTCTGGAAGCATCACTCTTCCAGGAACTGGTTGATTCTGCATTAGAGTTTCGCCCTTTTTAATTATATTTTTAAGACGGAATTCAGTAGGATCAATTTTTAACTTGAGTGCTAATTCATCCATTTGAGACTCATAAGCAAAACATACCTGATTGGCACCAACCCCCCTCATCGCTTCAGTAAAAGGATTATTTGTAAGAATTGCCCTCGCTCTACCCCTTGCATAGGGATAATTATAGGGCCCACCGCTAACAACCAAAGCTCCTAATAGAAGTCCTTTACTATTTGTAATATAGGCACCGGCATCCCCAATAATATCAACATCAATTGCAACTAACATTCCATCTTTATTTGCTGCAGAAATGTATTTCATTTCGAAAGGATGTTTTTTACTTCCTGAATTTATTGTTTCCTCTCGTGTATAGGCCATTCTAACCGGCCTACCAGTTTCTATAGATAAAAGTGCAAGGAATGCTCCCAACTGAGGATGTTCTTTTCCTCCAAAAGCTCCACCAAGCATTGGACAATCATACCGAACTTTACTTGCAGGAAGTCCTAAAGCACTGGCAACATTCTTGTAGTTTTCTATCCCTTGGGTCGGAACACGAATATTAACCAAACCACTTTCGTCAACCCATGCCATACCACCTTCAGGTTCAATAAATGCATGGTCGACACACGAAGAAGTATATGTATTCTCTACAACTACATCTGCATTTTTAATTATTTTTTCTATATCAAATTTTTGAGAATTATTAGGCGATTTTAGTGTTTTCCAGTCACATACGATTTCAGCATTTTTCAAATCTCTGAAATCATATGAACCAGATAATTTTTCATAAGTTATATTGATCGATTTAGCTGCCTCTTCAGCCAAATCTCTATTTTCTGCAGCTATGAGAGCGACCGGATCTCCTATATCAAGTACAATCTCATTGGCTAACAATGGAAAATCAGGATACCTTCCAGCGTTTTGTCCAGGAATATCCTTTGCAGTAAGAACACAATGCACCCCAGGGATAGAAAGTGCTTTTTTTACATCAATTTTCTTTATACGTGCTGGAGTTATTTCAGCACGAAGTACTTTCCCATAAAGTTCACCAGGTAAGCGAAAATCATCACCGTAAATTGTATCGCCAACTGCTTTAACAACAGCATCACTTTTAGTAGGGGAAGTTCCAATATAATCCAATTGTGGCATTTTGTTCTCCAAAAATTTATAAACTATCAACTATAAAAGAACAGAACAAAAACTTATTAGTCTCTAAAAGTAGAGACCTCTATAGCTTTTCCTGTTCTAGAACTTTCTATTACAGATTGCAAAACGGCAACTACTTCCAAACCTTCAACTCCTCCGGTCTCAACCGATTTCTCTCCTTTTATACAAGATGCAAAATCACTTAACTGTTCAGAAAGAGGATCAATCGGTTCAAGAGAAATTTCTTCTTTTTTGTCATCACCTGCTTTCGTAACGTAAAGTTTAGTTCCCTCAAGATCACTATACGCATTCATGCCAGTTCCAAAAGCAGAGGTCTCACAAATTTTTGGCACAACAAAAGTCGTTCCAACGTATCCTAAAGGTCCACTCTCATACTCAATAATAAAACTTGTTACATCATCCAGATTCGTCTTCGACAAGAGTTTTTTACTAAAAGCAGAAACGCGCTTTGCGGGTCCCGCCAAAAACTGGAGATTGTCGACCATATGTACACCCAAACCGCACATAGATCCTGCAGGACTTTCTTCAGGGTCATTTCTCCACCCTGGTCTCGGTTCGAGACCTCCTGCTAGTGATAAATTAGCCTGCATTTGATGCAAAACTCCTAATTCTCCTGAATCAATAAAACTTTTGATCTTGCGATTGGCTGAGCAACGTCTTCTGTGGTGACCAACTTGAAGAACAACACCAGCACTCTCAGTCACTTTGATAGCTTCTTTTGCATCCTCACAAGTTAATGTTAGAGGCTTTTCCACAAAAACATGCTTACCGGCACTAGCAGCCTGTGAAATTATATCTAAATGAGTTGAATGAGGAGTTGCAACCAACAAACCGTCAATATTAGAGTCTTTTAAAATTTCATCTAAATTCTCTGCAGAATTACAGCTATATTTTTCAGAAAATGCTTTCCGCGTATCTGAACTCCTTGCAAAACCACATGCTATTTCGCAAGAGCCACTTCTTTCAGCTGCATCTGCCAACATTCCACCCCACCAACCTAAACCAATAGAAGCCAATTTAATTTTTTCAGAACTCATACTCCCCCCTCTATGATTTTCAAACCTCAATCTAGAAAAATAACGTGGTATGATATTATAACAATTGCACAGTTTTAACTAGTTGCGAACTGCGTTAATTAAACAAAATATTTTGTATTATAAAAAAATTATTTTTGATCTCTACAAAAAGAAACCTAAAGAAAGAAATAGTTTCCAGATGTCCTTTAAGCAGAAGAATTATGATTCCAGTTATTAAAGATACAGACAAGAAATAAATTATAACTAAAGAGAAAAAATATCCGTTGGTCTTAATATCAGTCTGTTTAACCATCAAAGATTTTAGAGTCATAACTATATGTAACATTAACGAAAACCCTACAAGAGTAATCGTAAAATACCAGATGAATATATATTTAAAAAAATTCCATACGAGAAATCCGGCTAAAAGCAAAAGAAAAGTTGAAAGGGGGAAAAAATAAGGAGCAAGTAAAATTACAGGGTTAGTCCCACTCAAAACTACCTCCCCTTTCAACTTGGAAACTTTAAATCTGATAATTTTTTTAAAGAAGAGAATTCCAAATACTAAATGTGTAAATTCATGAAGAAAAGTATATAAAAACTCAAATTTGAAAAATCTATACGATAAAAAAAATAGCAATGCACCGGAAAAAAGAAGCGTATTCTCAAAGTCTCTACCTAACGGCGAAAAATCAAAAGGTAAACCACTAACTTTTAAATAAACTTCTTTCATTAAGATTTTGGTAATGATCCAACAAGGAGGTAAAAAAAGGATAGCTATCAAAAAAAAGATGATTTTTCTAAAAAACAAAATATACCATTTAACCCTTAACCTCAGGTTCTTTCTTGCTTAAATGGACGTTTCATAAGTTCATTGAGCGATTCTAACGGATCCTTTTCTTCAAATAAAACTGCATTAATTTCTTCACAAATCGGCATTTCAACAGCAAATTTCTTCGAAAGTGAAAGTGCAATAGGAGCCGTTGCAACTCCCTCAGCGACTGAAATCATAGAATCTAGAATGTTACTTAACTTTTCTCCTTTTCCTATTCTATATCCTACCGTCCTGTTACGACTTAACTCTCCGGTACAAGTAAGTATTAAATCTCCCATACCAGAAAGACCCGATAAAGTTTGAGGGTCTCCCCCCATCTCTAATGCTAAGCGTGAAATTTCTTTAAGACCTCTGACTATTAATGCTGCCCTTGCATTTAGACCAACTTCTAAACCATCAACTATTCCTGCTGCAAGCGCAATAACATTTTTTAAAGCACCGCCGACCTGAACACCTATTGGGTCATTACTACAATAAATTCGAAAAGAAGAAGAAGAGAATGCCTTTTGTATTTTAACTCCAGATTCAAGGTCGAAAGAAGCAGCGGTAATTGCAGTCGGATTGCGTTTTACTAATTCTAACGCAAATGTTGGGCCAGACAAACTAACGATTTTATTAACGCTGTCACACGAGTCTTTTAGTGAATTTTCTATAATCTGAGAAGGTAACAAAAATGAAATTGGATCGAAACCTTTTGTTACACTTACTATAGTTGATTCTTCATGGATTGTAGTTGATAAATTGTCCCATATATTTGCAACAACGTGACTAGGCATAGCACTTAATATTACATCTTGTCCTGAAGAAGACGCTTCAACTAGATCAGAAGTAAACTCTAGATCTTTATGGAGATTAAAATCCGGCAAATAAAGATCGTTAACGTGGGTTTCCTGCATACGCGAACACAAATCTTCTTCATAAATCCAAAGAACAGTTTGATGGCCAATATCAGAAAGAAAATCTGCAAGAGCTGTTCCCCAAGCACCCGCGCCGATAACCGCAACTCGTAATGGATTCAATCTTCCTCCTAAATTTTACATTTTTAGAAAATAACTAATTTTTATTATCTTTTTTTATTTTGGATAATTGTTTGCTTCTAGCAGTCACTCCCTTTGCAACAGCTTTTTTCCCAGAGTTAGTCTTGGCATTCCATTCATTTTCATGAGCTAAATGTTTCTCCTCATTCCAAATGTGTTCGGTTCCATCTCCCATAAACACACAGAAAACTTCACATCCATCTGGATATTCATAAGGTCCATGAGGGAGATCCCAACCAAAGACATAATCTCCAGGTCGAAGATCCTTCCCTGCAACACACATTCTTCCCTTAGTAACGAGTATAGAATGCCAACTTTTGTGCGTATGTTCAGGTTCAACATAGCCAGGCGGAAATTTTACTTTCATATCAAAACGTTTCATTAGAGGATCATGATTAAAAATTTTTACTTTGACACCCTTGGGTAAAGTCAACATTTTTAATGCTGCACCCTCCTCCCACTTCACTTCACTGTCATACATTGCTTTAAACTTATTTGCATATTTCTTCTTTCGTTTTACTGCCTTAGTATTTTTGTTCATTAAATACTCCTTAAAGTTAAGTTTTCAAGTAACAAAAACGAAAGAACCAACGGAATTACTGAAGGTATGTGAAACTCCATTTACCGAAATTGTAATTGTATCAGTCTTTAAAGACTTTTTTAATATCTTTACAGAAACACCAGGAATTAATCCAATTTCACCTAAATACTTAAGAATTTCATTGTTTTCTTGTCCTACGCGAGTTATTGAAACTTGAATACCTTCCTGAACTTCCAACAATTTTTTCTCATTCATTTTCTTGATATTCCCTTCCTTTGAGGGAATCGGATCTCCATGTGGATCTAATGTTGGGAATCCTAAACTTTTATCCAATACTTCTTCCAACTCTTCACTCAGTACATGCTCTAGCTTTTCAGCTTCGATATCAACTTTATCCCAATCTATACCCATTTTTTGGTTTAAAAATAGTTCAATTAGTCTATGATGTCGAATTATTTCGAGTGCTACTTTTTCTCCCTTTTTTGTAAGTGATACTCCTTGATAGGGTTTATAAATAACTAATTTCATTTTATGCAATTTCTTTAACATACCGGTTACAGAAGCAGATGATAATTCCATTTTTGATGCAATAGAATTTGTCTTAACTGGTGAAAGTATCTGTTCAAGTTTAAAAATATTTTTCAAATAATCTTCCGTACGATTACTAAAAAAATCATCTTCTCGTAACAAAGTACACTCCAGAAAAAAAAATTATTTCATACATATAAAAAACTCAAAAATCTAATTAATTTCTTGAAAATTTTTTAACAAAAAATCTTTCTGCCACATATTCGAAAGTCCCCTGAATTTTCAAGTTTTTTCTTTTCAACTTCAAGGGAAAGGACCTAAAAGAAAATGAAGCCCTAGTTACAGCAGAAATTGCTTCATCATCTAAAACTGCATGTCCAGAGGATTTTAATAGATGAATCTTTTTTAATCTACCATCTCTTTGAAGAGTAAATTCAAGTTTCAATTCTCCATTTAACCCCCTTGCTTCTGGTGCCCACCATGCCCAAGATTCTTCAATCTTTTCTTTAATATGTTTAAAATATCTAAAATACTCCGTCTTACTTGTCGATAGTGAAATAGGATCATCATCTCTAATTTTTTTCTTAGATTCAAAATCTGCACTCGCTACCTTATCTATGATCATTTGAGAAACTGCAAATGTTTTATTCTTCTTTTGGTCTATTCTAAATAATTTTAGTCGATCTTCTTCATTTTTTAATTTCTGATTACTGCTTTTGAAGATTCTTTGTGTTTTTCTATTTGAGTCTTGCTTTTTTTTAATCGCAATTTTATCGACCCGAAATATCTTTTTATTTGATGTTAACTTTCTTTTTTTATTTTTAGAATTATCTACAAAATTCAAAACATTTCCAGAACTCTCAGATTTATTATGAATTGTTGATGATGAACTCTTGAAATTTTTTCTCTTTTTTTCTGGAATATCTTCTTTTTTACTCACCTGAAAATCTAAATTCTTTCTTTTTATCTCCTTTAAGAGGACTTCGTTTGGAGTCCTTGAAAAATGATTCTCTCTTTTTTTGTTATATTTCTGAATCTGAATTTTTTTATCTTTTAAAAAAAAGCCTTTCTCTTCTCTATCTATATTAGAGAGAAGTTTCTTGTCCTTTTTCTTTTTTTGTATTTTATCTGTTTCCAAATCAACGGAAACAAATCGATAGGTTTGAGGCTTTTTATCCAAAATTTTAGAAAATTCAAATAGAACTCCAGAAAAGATAACCAGGAAAAGATGTACTAAAAAAGAAATTATAAAAAGGGAGGAGAAACTATACACGGGGAAAAATCTTAACCTCTGCATCTTTTCGATTCTCTTTTTAAGAATATTTTACTAAAACTCATTCAAAAACATAAGAATATCCAAAATCTAATCAAAGGTATAAGAATACTTTGAAATTGTCCATAAAAAAAACGGGAGAAGGAAAATCCTTCTCCCGTTTAATCAAAAATAAAGTTACATCATACCGCCCATGCCACCCATACCACCAGGAGGCATACCAGGAGGCATAGCACCAGCCGCTCCACCTTCTTCAGGTTTATCTGAAATAACACACTCAGTAGTAAGCATCAAACCTGCAACAGATGCAGCATTTTGTAGTGCAGAACGTGTTACCTTAGCAGGATCAATAACGCCAACTTTAACAAGATCTTCGAATTTGTCAGCTGCCGCATTATATCCAGTATTACCTTTCTCTCCCTTTACCTTCTGAACAATTATAGAGCCTTCTTGACCAGCATTATTAGAAATCTCTCTAAGAGGAGCCTCTAAAGCTTTGGCTAGAATTTCTATTCCAACCTGCCTATCGCCAGCAGAAGTCATACTCTCAACTCCTTTCTGACTTCGAACTAACGCAACACCACCACCTACTACCACTCCTTCTTCTACTGCTGCTCTGGTA
>CAZLCI010000054.1:0-13584 GCA_964558115.1 uncultured Nitrospinaceae bacterium
AGATTAGTAGTGGCACAAACACCAGAAAAAATTTACGAATGTGTTCGTCGACATTTGGACAAACATGGTTTTGACGATATCAAAGTAGAAATGTTGGGATCCGGATCTTATCCTGCAAAAAGTGACCCGGAAAGTGAAATAGTAAAAGCCTGCCAAATTGCATCCCAAAAAGTATACGGTGCTGACCCTGTTGTGAATCCCTTTGGAAGTGGAAGCACTCCCACTTGGACAATCATCAAACATCTTGGCATTCCACTTTGCTCAACAGGAGTGGGATATATCACGGCAAGAACACATAGCGTGAACGAAAATATTAAAATTGATCATCTTATAGAAGGTGCAAAATACATGGCAAGTATTTGCGAGGAATTTTCGAAAATTTAATTCTCAATCAAAAGATTACAGAGAATGCTTTTTCAGTAAATCAAGAATTCCATTAACAGAAGACCGGTAAATAAGTTCTGCTCCTTTTGCATTTGGATGTCCATTCATAGGGATAATATAATGCGAGATTGAAGTATTACCCCTTAAAATTTTCATTTTTTTCGAAGAATCAAAATAAGGAACTTGCAAATTATTAAAAAAACTCTTTGTATTCTTGAAAAATTGGAGATTAGGATTTTTTGGATCATCCAAATTATTAGTTAATCCTTGCCAACCTGTTGTAACCACGAACAATTTTGATCCTACCCGACTAGCATGAATCTTTATTGAAGCAAAAATCTTTTCTGCAAATCTAACAGCTAAATCAGATTCTCTTACCGATGACATCGAAGTTCCATGAGAATTAGTAAACGTATTCGCCGATTCATTTAACGTATACTTTTGATTATTAAAACCAGTCAATATAATTTTTCTCATTAAATTGACCACGTGCGATCTTTCTAGCAACCAATTATATAATGGCAGGGAATTTACAACTTCCTTAAATGTAAGACTATTTTTATTAGAACGATTCCTACGAAGGATTCCGTTTTCTAACTTAAACATTTTCTTTCTTAAAATTCTACTTACATCATCTAAGTTCAAAAAAATTAAAAGAACATCAGGCTTTATTCTTTGTATAAAATCCTCTGTATATGCAAGATATTCAGACAATCCCCACCCACCTGCAGCAGCGTTCAAAAAACATCTTTTCCTTTTCCTATTTTCAATATGATTTTGTAATTTAAAAACAAAAGTATCTTTTTCATTCAGCAACCAACCAAAAGCAAAAGAATCTCCCAGTACTAATATTTTTTTTTCACAATTCATTTTATTTGAGAACACCCGGGTATGATTATCTCCGAAAGAATAATTTGCAACTATCTTCTTAAACTGGTGACGCGCAGAACCATAATTTTTATTGAGCATGTAATTTTTATCGGCACTATGAACCCTCCAAGTACCAGATAGATCTTGAGGAGAAAAAAATGAAACTAACAATTCAGCTAATAAAATTGAAAGGAAAAGTGAAAAACAAAATAAAATAAAATTTTTAATCAAGTTCGAATTTATCCTTGTAATCGCGAAGTAAACTCGTATCCTGTTTTGATTTAAATAAAATAAAATTTCCAATTGTCAAAACATCTAAATCGGTACCCATAAAACAATTAAAAGCATCTAATGGAGTACATACAATAGGCTCTCCCCTCACATTAAAAGAGGTATTTACGATTACCGGACAATCGGTCAAATTCTTGAATTCTACAATTAGATCATGGTAATCTTGATTAGTTTTATTATGAACCGTTTGCACTCTTGCAGAATAATCTATATGAGTGACCGCAGGAATCTCAGATCGTTTGATATTTAGTTTTTCTATTCCAAAAAGATTTTCCTCTTCTTCAGTCATCTCTGTACGAATCTCTTCTTTCACACCCGCTACAAGCAACATATAAGGACTATCTTCATCAAGATCAAACCAGTCGGAAACATCTTCCCTTAGAACAGAAGGAGCAAAAGGTCTAAAACTCTCCCTGTATTTCACCTTGAGATTTAAAATCTTTTGCGTATCTTCAGAACGTGGATTCCCGAGTATAGACCGACTTCCTAGAGCACGGGGACCAAATTCCATCCTACCCTGGAACCAACCAACTGCATGGCTGTTTGCAAGACATTTTGCCGTTATTTCAATCATTTCTTTTCGAGAATGTTTTTCATAAATAGCACCGGCTTTAATCAGTTCTTTTTCTATCTCTTGATCTGAGAAACTTGGCCCAAGAAGAGATCCATTCATTGAATCATCAGAACAAACTTCTCTGGGTTCTCCAAATTCATCATGCCATAGAGCGAGAGCAGCACCTATTGCACCACCAGCATCTCCTGCTGCGGGCTGAATCCAAATATTTTCAAATGTGTTATCTTTTAAGACTTTACCATTTGCCACACAATTAAGAGCTACTCCACCAGCTAGGCACAGATTTGGAATCTGATAGTCATGAAATAAACTTCTGGTGATCGAAAGAATAATTTCTTCAGTTACAGATTGAATTGAAGAAGCAATATCCATATGAAATTCAGTAAGCAAATCTTCCTCTGAACTTCTAAGAGCATGATTGAAAAGTTGTTCAAATTTCTTATTAGTCATCGTAAGACCTGTCGCATAATTAAAATAAGACTGATTTAGCCTAAATGAACCATCCTTTTTTAAATCAATTAGATTTTCTAAAATTAAATCCCTGTATTTAGGTTGGCCATAAGGGGCCAATCCCATCAATTTGTATTCTCCACTATTCACTTTAAACCCAATATAATATGTAAATGCCGAGTAAAGCAGTCCAAGAGAATGAGGGAAATGAAGTTCTTTCTCAATTTCTAAATTATTGTCTTTTCCAATACCAACACTTGTTGTCGCCCATTCTCCAACTCCATCGAGAGTTAAAACCACAGCCTCTTTAAACGGAGAAGGATAGAAAGCACTAGCAGCATGACTAAAATGATGTTCTGAAAACATAAGTTGTTCGGAACTGAACTTATTATTTTTCTTTCGAAATTGTTTTAAAAGAAAATCTTTCAAAAATAACTTTTCCCTAAGCCAAATAGGTATAGCCATCCGAAAAGATTCAAATCCTTTTGGAGATGTAGTGATATATGTTTCAAGAAGTCTGTCAAATTTCAAAAATGGTTTGTCATAGAAAGCAACATAATCTATTTCATTCATTTTCAAATCAGATTGCAGGAGTACATTGTCTATTGCTTTCTCTGGAAATCCTGCGTCGTGTTTTTTTCTGCTAAATCTCTCTTCTTGAGCAGCCGCAACAATTTTTCCATCTATTATTAATGCAGCAGCACTATCATGATAAAAAGCTGAAAGACCTAAGATATTCATTGATACTAAAAAAGTGCATAAATAAACGGGGCAACAGCAGAACCAGAACTTAGAACAATTAAAACACCAAAAATCCCAAGAACAAGCATTACGGGTAAAAGCCAAAATTTCTTTCTAACTTTTAAAAACAACCATAACTCAGCAATTATTGATAACACACAAAATCCCTTTAAAACTGATTTTTCATTGACTGGCGTGAAATCTTACGCGGAATCCAGTAACTATTTTTATTTTTTAGAAATTTTCTCTGAAGTGGGTCTTTCCCCATTAAACGAATGATAATTCCAGTAGGGATAATAGCAAATACAAAAACCAAAGCCATAATAATTGGTGAAATTATCCTTCCTAGCAAAATACCAAATTTAAACCATAAAAAATTTAAACTCTTTAATATTGAAGGCTGAAAAATAGAAATCAAAAAGAACAATACAGAAACAACAAGGCTCCACAAACGTATCTTTTCGTATGAAAAGTTAGGATAGAAAGAAAAAAAAAGAAAAACAACTGAAAAAACAATTCCAAAATTTCGTTCTGAGCCCTGTTTTACTGAGATTGTCGCTTTATCCATAAAAAATATTCCTAGAATAAATTCTTTAAATTTGTAATCTTTTACAAATCTATCAAGATTTAAGAATTTCTTCTATAGAAATCTGAAGTAAATTGATTGCATCTGCTCTTTGGAAATTATCAATTTCTAATGTATCAAGTTTAGAAAGAGAGTTCATTAATCGACTTACACCCCCAGTTAAATTTTTCAAACGTTCGGGATCTACAGAGTAACCAATAGCAATAGACATTTTCGCAATATCTTCTGTTGTTAGTGCTAAAGGATTATCGCCAATTTCATCCAAAGGACTGTACTCATAAGAAAAATCAGAATCCTGAGATGACTCAAAAACAGGAGGGCGCTTTTTCCAGAAAGGATGGATTTTTTCAAATGCAGAACCAATTTGAAGTATTTTATCTTCCTCACCCCATTTACCCGCAATTTGAAGGCCAACGGGAAGACCTGCACTTGAAAATCCTGAAGGAACTTGCAAAACAGGATTTCCAATAGTGCTGAATGCCACGGTACATCCACTTATTTCTCCCCATACTTTCATGCCGTCGAGACAATCTTCAATCGTGGGAGGATCCACAGGACAAGTAGGTGTTAGAATAGCATCTACTTCTTGAAAAACCTTTGCAGCCTGACGAATAAAAAAAGTCCTAGCTCTCTGTGCCTGTATATATCTCCATCCAGGAACAAACAAACTCTCTTCGAAGAAATCCGCTCCTGGGGAAACATAATCGTCTCTATTTTCTAATAAGTATTTTCTGTGATATTCCGCACTTTCCGGACCTACTACTGCAGCGTATGCAATTTGTCCCTTCTCAGCCCATGGTATTTCAACTTCTTTCACTTTTGCGCCCAATTCTTCGAAGACAGAAATTGCGTTACGAACAACCTGTTCCAATTCAACATCAATACCAGGCCAGAAATGATTGGTTGGGATACCTAATACAAGACCCTCTAATCCTTCTTTTAATTTTGCTGAAAAATCTGGAGAAGAAATTTTTCCAGTCGTAGGATCCTTTTCATCAGGACCTGCCATCGCTTGCAAAAGAAAAACTGCATCTTGAACTGTCCGACAAATTGGACCAACATCATCAAAACTCATTCCAAGCGGTACGGCACCAGATCTACTTATTCTGCCGTGGGTACAACGAATACCTGTGAGATTACAAAATGAAGCAGGCAATCGGACTGACCCTCCCGTATCAGAACCAATAGCAGCAATTGCCATACCTGAAGCAACAGACGCTGCTGAACCACTACTACTTCCTCCTGGAGTTCTTGAAAGATTCCATGGATTAAGTGAGGGACCGAAATAAGAATTTGCGCCTGTACCACCCCTAGCAAATTCTTGCAGATTTGTCTTTCCAAGAATTATCGCCCCAGAATCGATAAGCCTTTGAATACATTCAGCAGTTTGTATAGAAATATTTTCTGATAAAATTTTACTACCTGCAGTCATCCGAAATCCATTTAAATCAAAAAGATCTTTTATAGCTATAGGAATTCCGTGCAGAGGACTTCGAATTTTTCCTTCAAGTGCTTCTTTATCTAATATGCTAGCTTGTTCTCTAGCTTGATCGAAAGTCGTCGTAATAAATGCATTAATTGTTGAATCCTGTGCATCAATCTGTTCAATACATGATTCTAGAAGTTCACTAGGTTTCACCTCTTGAGATTCAATAAAAGGAGATAATTCAGAAATTGAAGCAAAAGACAAATCTTTTTTTTCCATTTAGGGTTCCAATCTATTTATTTAAATTATTTTTCAACAATAAAATGTTCACGTTTAGATTCTCCAAGGTGTTCCATTCCATTATCTGTAACAAGGACGGTATATTCAGCATGCACACCACCTTCGCCAAATTTTCCAGAAGGAAGTTCCACAGAAAGTACTGACCCTGCTGGAAAAGGAATATCCGAATTTTCAGGCAAAAAGGGATCATTTAATGGCACAGGATCGCTTAGTGTATATGGTAATTCACGAGCTTCGATTCCCATAGTATGTCCACAAAAAGAACCATTATAATTAGGAAGACCACTTTTTTTAGCTGCGTTTAATGCAGCATGAAATATTTCTGATGGTTTTACTCCAGATCGAATTACACCAAATGCAGCTTGCAAACCCGCTTGAATAGCATTCCATTGATTTTTTCTTGATGGATCAGGTTCTCCAAATGATCCACAACAACCGACATCGGCACAATAATGATTTAGTCTCATTCCCGCGTCAAAAAAGAACCCATCACCTTTTTCAAAAGCACGATCCGATGGTGGGAAAATTGAAGCTGACCTCCTACCACCTCCTAAATGAAACCAACTCCACTTTCCTCCTCCAGCAGCCACCGTTCTATAATAATGACTCGCGATCTCTCGTTCAGTTTTACCTATAGCTAGTTCTGCATGAAATGCCTGCAAGGCTTTTTCATTTAAAGTAGCCGCTTCCCTGATTCTCTCTATTTCTTCATAAGTTTTTTGAAGACGTATCAAACGAAATAAACTTGAACCGTCAATAAAGGAAATTTCGGGAAACATCTCTTCAATTGCAAAACGAGAGGCGGGACGAATTCCTTCATTGTCGATTGCTACTTTTCCTTTATCGATGCCTCTCTCTTTTAAAATCCTAGCCAGTGCTTTAACAGAACTTTCTTCTCTGGGAGCATCTTCAGTTATAAGACTTAAATAATTTTTTTCTTCTTCATTCCCTCCCTGTTCTCCTGGATCCATATTTAAAGCAGAGCGAGGACCATATCCCCTTACATCTTCTATCCAAGAACCTGTGGACGAATAATAGGTTTCATCTTGCCGAGAGACTATTAATGCAGGCTCAATTTCATCTCTACTGAAGAAAAGAGCAAACGTCTCTGTAGTTGCATCCCCATAAGTATATTGTGCCCAACCCTGAAATCCTGAAAGATAAAGAACATTATGTCTTGTAGTCGCTAATAAGGCTTCAACATCAAATTCTTTCATTAACTGTAGTGCTCTATCCCTGTTGAAAAGCATTCGTATTTCTCCTAGTAAAAGGCAACTTTAAATTGCAAAAATTAATCAAGATTGTAGATACTACATCAAAGAGAGAAAGTTTAAAATAAGTTGCTAAAAACCAAACATAACTAAATTCTTTTTCAACAAATTTAACCCTAAGCCATTAAATAACCACCACAAACATTTAGAAGTTGTCCATTTACATAACTGGATGCATCGCTAGCAAGATATACAGCAGCTCCCGCAATATCTTCTGGCTTTCCAATTCTTCCAAGCGGAAGACCAGACAAGTAAGCTTTTACTGCTAATTCTTGCATGACCTGTGTCATTTCAGTATCGATTAATCCGGGACCAATACAGTTTGCACGTATCCCCTTACCTCCCCATTCTTTCGCCAAAGAACGTATATATGGAATTAGTCCTCCCTTTGCAGCTGCGTAATGCGAAGCCCCAGTTACAGAACCTACTATACCTGCAACCGATGCAACTTGGACAATCACACCATAATTTCTCTTTGCCATTCTTGGAAGTAAATGTTTCGTTAAATTGAAACATGAAGTCAAATTCACACTAATCATTTTGTCCCAAATTTCATCTGGCATCTCATCAATATTATATCTATTATGAATACCAGCAACGCTCGCTAATATATCAATCCCATCTAACTTATCGTCCATCTCTGAAATCATTTCTTTAACCTGAGATCTATCTGTAACATCTACTGTACATATATGACACTTCAAACCTTTCTCGATCGATTTCTTTTCTAAATCTCTAAGACCTTCTTCTTTAATATCGCAAGCGATTATTTCTGCACCAAATTCCATAAAAGCTTCCGCAATTCCTCTCCCAATTCCTTGAGAGGCACCTGTAACCAATGCTTTCCTATCTTTCAAATGAAATTGTATAGACATAATAACTCCTCTTTCCAAATTAAGATCTAATAAAACTATATTGACATCATAAATTTATGGATTAACAAGTCTTGAAAAAATGAAATAAAAAAATAAGTTTACTCCACTATAATTTTTTAATGGTTCAAAATCAATTTTCTATAATCCTATCGTTTCTTGAACATTTTTCTAATTTAAAAGAATCAAAAAACTAAAAATTGGAATTAATGGTCTCGTACGAATTGAACTAGAAGAGGTTAAAGAATATATAAAGTCATTTCCTGAAAAAAAACTAGAAGGTATTTCACTACAAAGGTTATAAATTATCTAAAATTAATTTATAACCTTTGTAATTCAGATGATTATAATCTAGTGGACCATGAATAAAGTTTCCTTCTCCTGCCCTTTTGATTACGTCGGTCATATCCAAAAAAATTAAATTTTTTAATTTCGCAAATTCTCTAATAGAATTACGTATGAAGAGACTTCTCTTTTTGTTCTCACTATTTGTTGTCAAAAGTTCGCCTTTAGATTGGTAGATATGAATTGAAATAGGTTCCTCCCAATTATAAGAAGTGACAACCGAAGGCAAGTAAATTATTGTTATTTTCGCACTATCAAAATTATTCTTCAGATCAGAAATGGCTGCTAATGTTACATCTAAAGCTTTGTGAATATCATCTTTCAACTCCATCGCAGCACTTTGCGGTCTTATAGGAAAAAAGATTTTTTTCTTCAAGAATTTTACATGATTTTTCTTCCACTTTTCCCTTCTCATAATTGAAGAATCTTGAGACTTAAGAACATTTGATATTCGATTATAATTTTTCTCTCCTATAGCGTAATGCGAAAATCGTTTTAGAGAAGAAATAAAAAGTGAAGGAGAGTGTCTTAAAATATCAAAAAGTGGGAGATAAAATCGAATTCTTCTTTTCCATAAATCATGAAATTCAGACTCCATAAACTTTTTGAGACTTTCCGTTTTTTTAAAAGAAAGGTGAGCCCAATTGTTATCTAAATCATTTCCTTCATAAAACAAAAAAATAATTTCTTTCGGATCATCGATAATAGGCAAAAAAGGAGTCTGATTGATTAGTCCTACACATAATTTCATTTCTTTGACAGCTCTTAAATTTCCATATCCATACCTTGCAAAAACAAGATAATTATTATTTGTTCTTTTCCTAAGTTTATGGAAAATCCCGTACTCTTCTTTCCCTTCTATAAATTCGTCTCCTGCTCCTGCAGCATTAGAGTCTCCTAAAACCGCAACCCAATTATCGAATTTACCGTCATGAGTATCATGATAAAAAGTTTGATAGCAAGGATCCAAAAAACCCATAACTGTTCTTGAAAAATATTTTTGATTAAAAACAACTGGAGAAAAGATAACTAGTAAAATATTTGAAACAAAAAGCAAAAAAATAGTTACACAAAAAATGATAAAAATGTCTTTTAGTTTATTTCTTAAGCTAGGCATTTTTCACACAAATTTCATGATTTCATATCCGGACGATCTAAACCATAGTGGGAACGTAATGTCGTATTCTCATAAGAAGTTCTAAAAAGACCACGTTTTTGTAAAACAGGAACAACTTCATCGACAAAAATATCAAGTACATGGGGAAGAAGAGGAGGCATTAGATTAATTCCGTCTGAAACTCCATCATTTAACCAATCTTGTATTAGATCTGCCACTTGCTCAGGAGTGCCAGTAAAAAGAAAATGTCCGCGAGCAGTAGCAAGTTTAGAAAGCAACTGTCTAAGTGTAGGTTTCTCTCTTTTAACTATTCCAACTATAACTTCTGTCCTACTCCTTGCAGCTTCAACAGTTTCAGGATCAGGAAAGTCTTCTGGTGAAAGAGGGTCGTCCATTGAAAGATGCGAAAGATCTACTCCACCAAATCGATGAGAAAGTCTTTCTCGTCCAACTTCTGGATCTGAAAGTTCATCTAGTTCTTTAGCAATTCGATTCGCCTCACATTCTGTAGAACCTATGATTGGACTAAGCCCAGGTAAAATTAAAGTCTGGTTCATATCTCTTCCTTCTGATTTCACAAGAGACTTAATATCTTTATAAAAATCCTGTGCAGTTTTCTTTTCCATCTGCGCAGTAAAAACAGCCTCTGCGTGCCTGGAAGCAAAGCGTCTTCCAGTTTCTGAAGAACCCGCTTGAACAAATACCGGTCTGCCTTGTGGAGAACGTGGAATATTAAGAGGACCTCTGACATTATAAAATTCACCGTGATGATCTATTGGAGTTATATTGTCATAGTCAGCGTAAATTCCTTTATCTCGGTTATCTACAACCGCATCATCCGTCCAACTATCCCAGAGTCCGTTAACAACTGTCATGAATTCTTCTGCACGTTCGTAACGAACTGAGTGACTTACCTGATTTGCATCTCCATAGTTCAAAGCTGCATCTGCCAACCAGGAAGTAACAATATTCCAACCAATCCTGCCATTACTGATATGATCTAAAGACGCAAATTGTCTAGCTAAATTAAATGGCTCTGTATACGTTGTAGATGCAGTCGCAATCAAACCAATTCTACTTGTAGAAACTGCTAGAGATGCGAGTACCGTAATCGGTTCAAGCCAAGTTCGCGCTGTCCGACGAACTTCACCTCGGACAGAAAGATGGTCAGCCAGAAAAACGGAATCAAACAAACCTTGCTCAGCCCTTTGTGTAACAGCTTGATAATACTCAATGTCCGTAAGAGCATAAGGAGCTGAATCAGGATGCCGCCAAGAAGCTTCATGATGTCCACGACTAGCAATAAACAAATTTATATGAGCCTGTCTTTTCAAAATTTCCACTCTCTATTTTTTTGGAACAACAGGTAACAACACGTATGCCTCTCTATCACCACCTGTATGCAAAGAAACTTTTCCTCCATAAGTAGACATCGGTCTACTATCAGGATCAGTATGAGTCATTCCTCCTGTTCCACGTGTTCCATAGTGAAACTGTTTTCCAAAATCACTTAAATCTCCTGGGTAAATATAGTCTTGTCCCCTCACAGACAAAGCAAGCTGCCATCCTGCAGGTACCACAATACAAGATGAAACGATCTCAATATCACACTCATATACATCACCAGGAGTTAACATTTCCGCTTTATCGTGAGGATGATACGGTCGATAGAAGGAACTCTTTTCAGGACAAAGAGCTCTATGTGAAACTCGCAACCAACCATTTGCAATTGCTGTGTTTGGGTCTGTTGATCCCATAAAGGTCTCTTCTTTCCCATCAGGATCAAAAAGTCTTAAAACTAAGAATAAATCTGCATCCTCTGTAGCAGAAGAAACAAATAATTTAGATGCCATTGGCCCTGTAATTTCCATAGGAGAATCAAGTTTTGGCATCCAAAAAGTTACACCATCACCAAGTGCTTCATATTCAACGGAACTTTGCTTAGAAACAGGCTCTGAATTCAGAGAACTATTTTCTGCATCAAGATAAAATTTCGTCCACTGTGTTCTTGCCAGCGGCCACTCATTTTCATCACGACGTTCAAATTTTTCACCTGGATGACGAACATTCAGCATTACTTTTGGAGTTTTCTCCCATCCATTATCAATATCTTTCAAATAGTAATCAAAAAATCGTTTTTGCAGATCAAGACCATATGCACTAGAGAATAAAGACCAATGCGAATCTCCATGAGCTTCTAACCATTTTTCTTCTGAAGACGATTCAATGAATCCATTAAAATTTCCTCTCGGATGAATCCCTTGACCACCCCAATTTGCGCATGAAAGAAGAGGAATTGTGATTTTTGAAAAATCTGCTCTCCTTGATTCCCACCATTCTCCATCAAAAGGATATTTTTTTGCTTCCTCGAATGCATCAACACGATTTTTCGCCAGTTCTTCTTCTGATAAGGTAACTGGGCCCGTAACATATTCTCCCGTATTTGGATTTTTCAGTCCATTTTCTCCCCTACCATGCTGGATATTTACAACCTGATGTTTTGCCCAACGCTTTTGAAATTCACTCAAAATCCCACCGTGATATCCAGAATCTCTATATGGATCATTTCCACCTTCCCATGGAATAATTGCAGTCAAATGAGGAGGATTCTTTTCCGCAACTCTCCATTGGTTTCTGGAGTAGTAAGAAATCCCAAGCATTCCTACTTTTCCATTACTCCAGTCTCTTGTACCAGTCCATTCGATACAATCGTATAAATCTTCTATTTCAATTGGAGCATTAGGATTCATGAAACCTTCAGAACAACCTGCACCTCTTGAATCAAAACGAACACAAGCATAACCATGAGGAACCCAACACTCCGGATCCGTTACTTCCCAATTTTGATATTTATTAGTGGACATCTCTAAAATTTCCGGATAATCCTCGACCATTTTATTCCACTGAAATGGATATCCCTCTTGATAAGCAACCCCTTTTGCATAAATTCCATAAGTAAGTATGGCAGGGTACTTTCCATCATCATCTGGACGATAAATATCACATCGAAGGGTAACTCCATCTTTCATTTCTAATGGCACATTCCAATCAATACGCATCCCATCTTTCACTTCACTTTTAAATTCGATCATCTTTTTACCTTTCAATTTTATCAAAGAAAAAAGTTTAATTAGTCATTTAATGCATAAAGATGAGTGTAGACGACGAGGTTTACACTTGTCTAAATAATTTTATAAATTATATAAAATACAACTTTTTCGTAGGTTTCTTAAAATAAAACAATCAATGTTCGATTGCTTCTTTCACCTCACTCCAAAAAACTAATCTCGCATTGATTGCGTCAAGAGCTGCCTCTTCAGCTTCGATGAAATTTTCTTTCTCTGATCCACATAAATTACGAACTAACTTTTCCGCCATAGGTCCATGTTCATCACCATCTAATTCTATATGTCGTTCCAAATAATAATGGAATTTTTTCGCTTCATATGAGCCAATATTCAATTGCTTTAAAATTCCTTCGAACATATCTGGGATAACTGCTTCTCTCCCGTAAGTAAAAGCCGAAGCAATGACATGTTTCTTTTTAGAAGATATAAAATTAAAAGTTTTCCTCATAAATTTAATACAAGGAGAAGGTATATAATCGCAATTTTCTAAGGCCATTTCTATTCCTTTTTTTTCTACCATATCTAAAAAATCATTAATAGGTTTTGTATTAGCTCCAATTTCATCCATCGATTGCAAATAAAGATCAAAATGAGAAACTGCACCTCCACCTATATCCTCATCAGACTCTTCCCCACAAACAATTTCATTAATAAGTCTGGCAGAATCATCTCTAGTATGAATAGTAGGTAACCATAGATCCCCACTAGGACAAATATAATTCTGCAAACTCTTTGCAAGACTCATAAAATCCCAAACGGGAAAAACATGATGCTCCATAAAAATACAAAGATCAGTTTTTCTCTTAATTATATCTTTAGAAAGCAATGGATGATTCGTTAATTCTAACTTTTTTGATTCTATTACTTTTGTATCTAAATCCATTTATCAAAATCTCCAAAAAAAAAAGCCAACCCGAAAAAAACTTACTATAAAAAACCTCATTATTCTAGCTGAAAAGTCGAGCGATTAATTCTTTAATTTTATGCAATCACTCTTAATGATACAAAGCATTAACCCCATAACATTTCCAGGAACAATTTAATTCTTTTCCTAGACAAACTCCGACTTCTCTTATAGGAAACATGTGCATTAAAATCTGCACTTTTTGATAATTCAATGGACCACAACGGTTCTATTCTATTCGGGATCATAGAATATCGAACATCTATAATCCGATTCTTATTTTTTTTGTCTTGGGCAAGATATCCATTACTAAACCACCGAAAAC
>CAZLCI010000055.1:0-13495 GCA_964558115.1 uncultured Nitrospinaceae bacterium
CTTTCATGATTTAGATTATATTTTTAAAAAAACAAAAATATTTTAATTTATTAAACCCTACAATTTTGGAGAAAGTTTTCAAACTGCTTTCCAATCGTCTTTTTCCTCCCATTGATCGAAGACTTCTTGTGCGGCTCTTAATGATGCGTTTGTCCTAGGGTAGCCAATATATGGCGCACAAGTTGTTATAGATTCGATAATTTCGTCTTGAGTTGCCCCTTTATTTAGGGCCCCTCTAACTTGTCTTTCTACTCCATCATATTCACCTTGAGATGCACAAACTGCGATAAGAATAAATTCTTTTATTTTTATCGGTAGGTTAGGTTGTGCCCATACAGTACCGTAACAATACTCAAAGATCGCTCTTCCATGCATTGGTGATATCTCTGCTAATTGTTCTATTCTTTCTTTTCCACTTTTTCCTAAAACAGATAGGGCGATTGCTTTCCCTTGTTCGTATTTTTGGTTATCCATTTAAAACTCCTTCAGGAGAGATTAATTTTTTTAAGAGTCTTGCATCCTAGATAACATTTCTTCATGATTTTCTGCTAGCACAAAATCTTGGTCTAATTTTCCGTTTCCAGATGGACTTTTCACAGCAAAAAATTTCGCTGAATCACCTAAAGTCATTATACAATGAGGAGTATTTCTAGGGATATGTATTAGGTCTCCAGATTCTAATATCTTCATCTCATCTCCGAGAACCATTTTGATCTTTCCTTCCAAAATTAACATATATTGCTCCTCATTCGGATGAAAGTGAGGAGAAGGATCTTTGTTTTCTTGTGTTATTACCCATCCGCCTTTCATTAGTTCACCAATAACGACATGGTTTACATTAGAACCTTGACCCTTTCTTTGAGTGACAGTTTTTATGTTGTAGAATGGCATATCTTGTCCTTTGAGTAGTTTTTGTTTCTCTTTTTAAGGTCTAGGAATAGTACTCAAATCCCTAGCGGGAGTGTAAATGGAAACGATCCTAACATTAGATAGAGTCTCAATTCTGTGCGGAATATCCCCTGGAATTTGGACTGCATTGCCAGCCTCTACTATATTTTCATCTTCTCCTTCAATTTTTACTTTCAAACGACCTTCTAAAAGATACACTACCTGTTCTTGAGGGTGACTATGTTCCTGTACGACGTTAGCTTCTCGTTCGAGAAAAAAAATCGTTAGATTATCTCCTTGTAAAATTTTACGATTTGTTCCCGTTAATTTTTCAGCATCCATTCCATTTAAGTTTACAAACCCCATGAGTTTCTCCTGTTTTAAAATGATTTTTATTGTGGAGCGGAAGTTTCCCCTTTACTTTTTTTTATTTCCTCAACTAATAAACTTTTATATGTTATTCCCCATTCGCAAAATGGTTTTTGTGCTAAATGAGAGTTTAAAAAACGATTTTGTTGTGTTACCTCTGGTCCTAACCAAGAGGGGTATGTGAATTTATCATCGATACTTTTTAATTCTATTTCTGCGACAATTAAATGGTGATTTTTCCCTTTGAAAACATCAATTTCCCATCTCTTGTCATCATGATAGACTACGTTTCGTACTTTAGAGATAATATTTGAAATGCAGTGTTTTTCAAGTAATAATTTTCCATAGTCTTTTTCTATTTTTGATTCAAATTCAAATCGCTCATTTGTTTCTTTTTCTATTTTAACTGTTAGGTAGTAGTCTTCATTATAACGTCTTATACGAAGACTTCTGTCTTTTTGGATGAAAAGATATCCCTGTTCTATTGATGAAATAGAAAATGATTCACCCCATGAGGCGCTTACTAAGAATTTCTTTTCAATCTCAATCAAAACCTGCCCCTTTACTTTAGAAAGAACGGGTTTAAATCGGAGGATAAAGTCTTTTTGCTACATTTGGGGAACCAGGAGCATGCACTAATTTACGAACTACCACGTCTGTCCATTCTTCTCTCACAGGGTCATGTTTTTCATGAATTGGAAAATACTTATTTCTTAATTCAAGCGAAACAAATTCGTAAAGAACGGAATGCTTAGCCCAAGAGGAAGCAGAAACAAGTTTTCTGCAGCCGATGCAACCTTCAAGTGTTTCCATACAAGGCAATCTCCATTGTGCATACCAAGCTCCAAGTTCATCCTCGTCTTCCACTTTTCCGGAGTTGAAACTTCCCATTTGAATCCATGGTCCAGGTGTAAGGTCTGAACTTCTTTGTGAAACGTTGGGACCATTAACTCGGTCTTCTTCCACATAAATCCCTGATCTTTCACCGATTCTTCTGGAAAGCATTTTTTTTGTTTCAGTTGAAAATGTTTCTTTTAATTCTGCAGGTGTAGGATGAAAAAAAGGTTTTGTTGTTTCTGCTCCGAACAAAAGGATATATCGATCTCCATTTGGGACCGACGGATCGTTAGTGTGACCTAATCTGCCTTCTACATTGTTAAGGATATTTTTTTTCTCTTGTGATTGATAATGAGCAACCCATAAATATCCATCTCTTTTTTTTGCTTCGGGAAGATGTACTTCATGAAGCCAATCAAGATATTCTTGTTTTCCTTCTTCTTCTAGATTATACCAAGTAGCCCAAATAGAACGGTCCATGAAATTCTCCTATTGATATATGAAATTTTAAGGAGATTATATTATTTTTATTTCTAAATTCTCAATAACAATCGGATTTTTTGTCTTAGCGGACAAACTTCCAAGAAAAAAGCTTCACTAAAATGAAAATCGAAATTGTTATTCCATTATTGATACATTGAAATCTTTTAATAGATAATTTATTATTAAATCTCTAGTCTGCAGTTAAATGAAATACGTTGGTTTCGAATTTCGCCTAAACGTAATCGAATCGCGGAGCAAACTTGAGTAACAAATTTGTCCACTTACATCTACATAGTCAGTATAGTTTATTAGACGGAACTACTCGCATTAACGATTTAGTAAAGAGAGTGGAAGAACTTGGTATGCCTGCTGTTGCTCTAACTGATCATGGCAATATGTTTGGAGCATTGAAATTTTATAAAGAAGCAAAAAAAGCAGGGATAAAGCCAATTATAGGTTGTGAAGTTTATGTGGCTCCAGGAAGTAGGTTGGAAAAGGGTCAGGGAAGAAGTTCTGCGAGCAGATCTTATCATATGGTTTTACTTGTTCAGAATGAAGTAGGGTACAAAAATTTATGTTCTCTTGTTACTTCAGGTTTTACTGAAGGAATGTACTACTTCCCGAGGATTGATCGTGAAATTCTTTCTCAACATTCAGAAGGTTTGATTTGTACTACGGCATGTTTGCGAGGTGAAGTTAACGATCATCTTTTAAAAGGAGATTATGAGTCTGCAGAAGAGACGGTTTCTTTTTATAAAGAACTATTTCCCGGAAGATTCTATATAGAATTACAAGATCATGGTCTTGAAGAAGATAAGAAACTAATTCCAGAAGCTGTAAGAATTGCTAGAGAATTTGAACTCCCATTAATCGCTACAAATGATGTTCATTATCTTATGAAAGGAGATCATCAGGTACAAGAAGTATTAATCTGTGTGCAAACCGGAAAAACTTTAAACGATCCTGACAGAATGAAAATTAAAAGTAATGAATTTTATTTAAAAAGTGCCGAAGATATGGGACTTCTCTTTAAAGATTACCCTGAAGCATTAGAAAATACACTTGTGATATCTGAAGATTGCAACTTTGATTTCAATTTTCATGATACTCATTACCCAAGTCTGAATTTGCCAGATAGTCAATCATTAAAAGATAAAATTTCTTCCCTTTCCGAAGAAGGATTAAATAAACGTATTCAAGAATTAGAATTAGATAAATCTCAAATTCAAATCTATAGAGATAGACTTGCCTCTGAACTAGAGGTTATTACATCACAAGGGTACGAAAGTTATTTTCTTATAGTTTCAGATTTTATCCAGTATGCAAAAGAGCACGGCATTCCAGTTGGCCCAGGAAGAGGTTCAGCGGCGGG
Source organism: uncultured Nitrospinaceae bacterium (assembly GCA_964558115.1). Lineage (GTDB taxonomy): Bacteria > UBA8248 > UBA8248 > UBA8248 > UBA8248 > UBA3496. Next base: position 3,950 of record CAZLCI010000055.1, read on the forward strand.
GAGCCTTGTTGCATTTGCTTTAGGAATAACTGGCATCGATCCAATTGCATATGGATTATTGTTTGAGAGATTTTTAAATCCTGAGCGTGTTAGTCCTCCAGATATTGATATTGATTTTTGTGTTGAAAGAAGAGATGAAGTTATTCGATATGTTCAAGAGAAATACGGATCAGACAATGTTTCTCAAATAATTACTTTTGGAAGTATGCTTGCTAGAGGTGTTATCCGTGATGTGGGTCGAGTTATGGGAATTCCTTATGGAGAAGTAGATCGTATAGCAAAATTAATTCCTAATGAATTAAATATTACTTTGAAAGATGCGATTGATAAGGAACCACGAATGAGAGATGCATTAAAAAAGGATCCATTAGTACGTAATTTAATGGATACTGCTCAAAAATTAGAGGGTAATATTCGTCATGCGGGTACACATGCTGCAGGTGTCGTTATTGCGCCAAGCGAATTAACTGATTATGTCCCTCTGTATAAACCATCAGGTGGAGAGATTGTTTGCCAGTATGACATGAGTGATATAGAAGCATTAGGGTTACTGAAGATGGATTTTCTTGGCTTGAAAACCCTAACTGTAATAGAAAAATGTATTGATTTAATTTCTTTGCAAGATAAAAAATTTAATATTGAAGAATTGCCTCTCGATGATAGCGAAACATTTACACTTCTTTCTGAGGGAAAAACGACAGGAATATTTCAACTCGAAAGTGGTGGTATTAGGGAGTATCTAAAAAAGCTCTCACCCTCTAGTTTCGAGGACTTGATTGCGATGGTTGCATTATATCGGCCAGGACCTTTGAATAGTGGAATGGTAGATGCTTTTATAGAGAGAAAGCATGGACGTGTTGATTTTGATTATTTTTTTGAAGAGTTAATACCAGTTCTTGAGAGTACGTATGGGGTTATGGTTTATCAGGAACAGGTAATGCAAATCTCAAATATCCTTGCAGGTTTTTCACTTGGTCGTGCCGATATTTTGCGAAAGGCGATGGGTAAGAAAAATGAAACTCTTATGACAGAACAGATGAATGATTTTGTGGAAGGTGCACTTAAGAGTAATCATGACAGAAAAAAAGTAGAAGAATTGTGGAGTCAAATTGAAAAGTTTGCAGGATATGGTTTTAATAAAAGTCACAGTGCAGCTTATGCTCTGATCGCCTATAGAACCGCCTATTTGAAAACCCATTTTCCTCAACAGTTTATGGCTGCTTTGTTAACCTGTGACTCTGACAATCCTGATAAAGTTATCAAAGATATCGCCGCATGCCGTCAAATGAACATTCCGGTTCTCCCGCCTGATATAAATGTCAGTATGAAAGATTTTATTGTTGAAGATAATTCTATTAGATTTGGATTGGCCGCTGTTAAAAATGTTGGTTCAGCTTTAGTTGATTCTGTTATAGAAAACAGGGAGTTTGATGGTCTATTCAAATCCTTAGAAGAATTTTGTTGTCGGGTTGACTATAAGAATTTTAATAGAAGGTCTATAGAAAGTTTAATTAAGGCGTGTTCTTTTGATTCGGTAATCGAAAATAGAGCAAGATCCGTTGATTCTCTTGAACAGATTCTTGAAGTTGCCTCTAGAAGGCAAAAGAGTATGGCTGTTGGACAAGGTTCTCTTTTCTCATCGGATGGTTCTGAAGATTTTCAAGTTCAAGGTTCTCAAATAGAAGATTGGTCTGACAAAGAACGTCTTGTTTATGAGAGAGAAGTTTTGGGTTTTTATGTTTCAGGTCACCCTTTAGATGATTGGAAATCTACAATCACTAGATTTACTAATTCAAATTCACAAAGTCTTACCCAGATTTCAGGATCAAAAAAAGTACGTATGGCTGGCATAATACGTTCTTCAAAGATGAGAACTACAAGGTTGGGTCGACGGATGGCTAACTTTACTCTTGAGGATCGTGATGGAACTTCAGAAATGACAGTTTTTCCAGATGTCTTTGAAAATTGTTATAATTTTTTTGATAGTGAAGAGCCTGTTTTGATTATTGGCGATGTCGAATCTTCTGATGAGAGAGTGCAAGTTATAGTTCAATCTATTGAATTTTTAAGTGAAGCAGAGAAAAATCATGCAAAAAAAGTAGTATTGCAAATTAACGAAAATAATTTTTCATTTAATAAGCTAGAAGCTGTGAAAGAGGTTTTGTCTCGTTTCCCAGGTGTTTGTCCAGTTTGTCTTTCGGTATCTCTGTCAAATCAAGAAGTATTAGTTGAGGCAGGTCCTGATTTTGTTGTTGAACCTTGTGAAAAATTAAGTACTGAACTTATTAGTCTTGTCGGCTCCGGTTCCGTTTATTTTGAATAGTGCTGAGAAATACGTGATAAAAGCATTTTCTCTAGGCAGACAAGAATTCTCAAATTCTTGGGATATACAAAAAAAATTATGGAAGAAACGTTCATCGGGTGAGTTAAGTAATGATGTGCTTTTGTTTTTGGAGCATGAACCTATTTTTACTTTGGGGGTTGGTGGTAATGAAGAGAATGTTTTGTCTAGAATTTCGCCCTTAAATGGAGATATAGTACCTCTTCAGAGAATAAATCGAGGAGGAGAGGTAACCTACCATGGTCCAGGCCAACTTATGGTTTATGCTATTTTTGATCTTCGGAATTATTCGAAAGATGTACACGCACATTGTAGAAAATTAGAGGAGATTTTTGTTAGGTATTCTTATAAAATTGGGATTCATGTTAAAAGGAAAGATAAAAATCCAGGGCTTTGGAAAGATGATATAAAGATAATGTCTTTAGGAATAGGTGTTCGAAGATGGATAACCATGCATGGTGTTGCATTCAATGTTTGTCCTGATTTGTCATTTTTTCAAATGATTAATCCCTGTGGATTCGTAGATGAGAAAATTGGATCGTTACAGTCTTTGAAACTGAATGTTCCTTCTATTGATGAATTGATCTCTGATATTATTCCCATTTGTGAAGAAGTTTTTGGAAATAAAATAACGGATTGCGGACTTGATGATTTAGATGAGATTTTGCTTAACTAAAATTTGGAGAATGAGTTGGATAATACTTTTTTTTCTTTTCCTATTAAAAAATATTTTTTATTTTTTAATTTATTTTTCTTTTTTTCAATCGATAACGTTTTTGCTGAGAGCGTCTCAGGCTTCATTCAATTGCCTGTTAGCTTTTTGTTCTTATTCAAAAAGGGTGGCTATGTAATGATTCCGATTTTCCTTTGTTCAGTAATCGCCTTTGCTCTTGTGTTAGAAAGATTTTTATCTCTGCGCAGGAGTAAAATTTTTCCACGTCTTATGATGAAAGAGATTAATTCATTGAGTCTTTCATCTGATTTTTCGGATATTAATTCTATATGCAACAAATATGATGTGCCTCTTACTCGTATAATTGTTGCGGGATTTTCTAGGAAAAAACTCGGATTAGGAGAAATGGAAAAAGCAATGATTGCATGTGGACAGCAAGAATCTAGCATTCTATCTCGCAATTTAAGAGGACTAGGCGTAATTGCAAATTTAGCTCCAATGTTGGGTCTTTTTGGAACAGTAATAGGAATGATTCGTGCTTTTGATGTTATTAGCAAGGCAGGAACTGGGAATCCCGGATTAGTAGCTGAAGGAATTTCTCAAGCGCTTTTAACTACGGCTGCAGGCTTAATAGTTGGGATTCCTTCTTTGGCTCTTTACCATTTCTTTCGTTCTCGGATAGATAAGATTATTTTTGAGTTGGAGAGTATCTCAGTAAACTTGATTAACTCTCTGGCAGACAAATTCGGAAAATAGGTTAAGAGGAAGAAAAAAATGCGTTTTAGTCATCTTAAAGAGGAAGAAGATTATAGTTTGCAGTTAACCTCTTTAATAGATGTAGTTTTTTTGTTGTTAATTTTTTTTATGGTATCAACAACTTTTGTAGATTTTACAAGACGTCTTGATATTCAATTACCAGAAGCAAAAAAAAGCAATGAAGTTTTTGAGAAAAAAACAATTTTGATTGAAATTGGTTTAGCAAAGAAAATTCATTTGAACGGTAAATTAGTAAAATTAGAGTCTTTGGAGTCTGTGATTGGTTTGAAAGTAAAAGAGAAAATCAGATCAACAACAGTTACTATAAAAGCTGATAAACGGATTGATTATGGTTTTGTTGTTAAAGTACTTGGAAAAGTTTTTAACCTTGGAATCAAAGATATAGCTGTTGCTGTTAAATAGAAGGGTGTATTTTTAAATGTCTATTTCTGGAAGTTTTACTCATAGGTTAATACTGGTTAGGCATGGCATTTCTGAAGGTAGCTTAGAAGGAAGATTTTTTGGCAAAACGGATACTTTATTATTGCCTAATGCCAAAGAACAAATAATACAAGCTTCATCGAAAATTTCTCCCTGGTTAGAAGAATTCCCATCATTGAAGTTCTATTCGAGTCCATTGCGTCGTGCAACTTCTACACTGCAAATTTTAACTGAATCTCTGAAATTAAGTAAAAAAAACTTCTTTTCTGAAGTTGTAAATGAATTTTCTGAGTTAGATTTTGGTGAATGGGAAGGAGAAACCTCCTCCTCATTAATGGAGAAATATCCTAAAATTTTTAGTGATCATTGTCGAAACATAGTTAAGTCTAATCCCCCTGGAGGTGAGTCTTTGACTGATTTATGGAGTCGCGTGTGTCCTACACTTTTAAATATTTTATCTTGTTCAGTCGGACATACCATAGTTGTAGTTGCACATTTAGCGGTAAATCGTGTGATTTTGTGCTCTATTCTTGGGATGCCAATTTCAAATTTCTTCTTTATATCTCAAAATAATGCTTCTTTAAATATTATTGATTTTAAGGAAGAGGTTCCACAAGTTCGGTTAATTAATGGTTGAAAAATAAAATATGAAGTTTGTTGATTGATTTTTTTTGACTTTTCTAGTTGACATGGTAGGCTCTTTAAAGGTTTAGTTACTTTTTTGTTTTTGTGTTTATAATTTTAAGGGATTTTGCTTTGAGAATGTACCAAAGCACTTCAATGTTGACAAAAGAGGCGGCTCCTCTTTTGAGAAAATGGGTTTTGATCGACGCTACTGGTCAGCCTTTGGGGCGTCTTGCTTCTAAGATTGCTTACATTTTACAGGGGAAACATCGTTCTTCATGGACTCCCCATGTAGATTCTGGTGATTATGTAGTCGTTATAAATTCACAAAGAGTCTCTCTGACTGGGAATAAAATTGAGCAGAAAAAGTATTATAGACATTCTGGATATCCTGGTAGTTTGAAAGAGTTTACTGCTAAAGAAGTTTTGGAGACACACCCAAATCGTGTTATTCAGTCTGCCGTAAGACTTATGCTTCCTAAGTCTAAGTTAGGCAGAAATATGTTAAGTAAAATGAAAATTTACGAAGGTGATGAGCATCCACATGCAGCTCAGCAACCAGAGGTTCTAAAAGACCAATAAGTGTTTTGAGGATTATAAATGAATAATACATCAGAATCATTTTATGCAACTGGAAAAAGAAAATCTTCTGTAGCACGAGTATGGATAGGAGCGGGAAACGGACGAATTTTGGTCAACGATAAGCCTTTTGAAGAATATTTCCTAAGGGATACTTCTCTTATGGTTATTAAACAGCCTTTTGAATTGACAGAAACTTGGGGTTCCTATGATGTTAAGGCTACTGTTAAAGGTGGTGGATTGACTGGGCAAGCTGGTGCTGTCCGTCACGGAATTTCAAAAGCTTTGCTAGAGGTAGATCAGAATTTCCGTTCAGTTTTAAAGAAAGCTGGTCTTCTAACAAGAGATTCTAGAGTAAAAGAACGTAAAAAATATGGTAGAAAAGGTGCCCGAAAGAGTTTTCAGTTTTCTAAGCGTTAAATATTTTAAGAAAATCAATCTTTGGGGTGCATTTTATGCATCCCTTTTTTTGTTTGTTTTTATTTCTGACATGATAGAATTCAGATCTCAATGTCAATAGTATCAAACTTTTTAGATGTTTTGATTTTTTCAAAAGGATAGTTAGATGCAAAAAATAGGGATAGTAGGGGCAACCGGCTATACAGGGTTCGAATTATTGCGTCTTTTGACAATTCATGACTCGGTGCAAGTAGTGATAGTTACTTCTGAAAAGTATTCTGGAAAGAATGTATGTGACGTTTTTCCTTCTCTAAATAAGTACTCATCATTAAAATTTGAGAAATTTGATGAAGAAAACTTTAGAGATCTTGATTTAGTTTTTTGTTGTCTCCCCCACAAGGTATCGATGAATATAGTTCCGTCTTTACTGAAACAAGGAAATAGAGTTGTCGATTTCTCTGCTGATTATAGATTGAAAGATCAAAAGATTTACGAATCGTGGTACGAAATTGAACATGCGAGCCCTGAGTTAATAGAAAAGGCAGTTTATGGGATGCCAGAATTGTACAGAAAAGAGATACAAGAAAGTCAGTTGATTGCAAATCCTGGATGTTACCCTACAGGAGCCATTTTGGGTCTTGTTCCTCTAGCAAAAAAAGGACTAATTAATCCTTCTTCGATAGTTGTGGATTCAAAATCCGGAGTCTCTGGGGCAGGAAGAAAAGAGAGTCTTCAATTTCAATTTAGTGAAATTGAACAGGGATTCAAGGCGTATAGTATTGCAAATCACAGACATACTCCAGAGATAGAGCAAGAATTATCTAATGCATTTGGCAATGATGTGAAAATAACTTTCACCCCGCATTTAATTCCAGTTACTCGAGGGATTTTTTCTACGATTTATTTTGAAGCTTCAGAAAAATCAGAAATGTCACTAATAAATAAAACGCTTAGTGACTTTTATGCAAAAGAAAACTTTATCAGAATTTTTGAAAATCAAGAAAATCTTGATATTAGTCAGGTAATTGGAACAAATTTTGTCGATATTAAAGTTACCTTCGATGAAAGAACTAATAGATACATAATGGTTACAGTAATAGATAATTTGGTGAAAGGAGCTTCGGGTGCTGCGGTACAAAATATGAATGTTATGTTAAAGATTCCTGAAAGGAAAGGACTGCCTGATGCAGGTTTTTGGATTTGATAATGGATAATTTAATAAAGGAAATACAGGGGGGAGTTTGTGCTCCTCAAGATGTTTTGGCTTCGTCTTTAACTGCTGGGATCAAGGAGTCAGGACGTTCGGACATGGCTTTACTTAAATTTCCAGCTGGAACGAATTCATCTGGAGTTTTTACTAAAAATTTAGTCTGTGCAGCTCCGGTAATAATCTGTCGAGAAGTAGTGAAGAAAAATCTTTTGCGTGCAATTCTGATTAATAGTGGAAACGCAAATGCTTGTACAGGAGAAAAAGGAGAGAAGGATGCTAGATTGTTATGTTCTTCTTTAGCTGAGTTGATAAATTGTAATCCAGAAAATGTTGCGATTTGTTCTACAGGCATTATTGGTATTGAACTGCCGATGTCAAAAATGTTGCCAGCTTTAGAGAATTTAGTTTCAGGTCTATCTGGTAATAATGGTGGTCCTGCTTCAGAAGCTATTATGACTACTGATACATGTCCGAAGGAATATGCAGTAGAAGTGGATTTTCCCGAAGGGAAAGCACGAATTGGAGGAATGGCCAAAGGGGCTGGAATGATTGCTCCTAATATGGCAACAATGCTCGCTTTTCTAACTACTGACGTAAACATTTCAAAAGATATAATGGATAAAATTTTGGGAGATTGTGTAGATCAAACTTTTAATGCGATTACTATTGATGGTGATACATCGACAAACGATTCAGTTATAGTAGCATCTACAGGTTCTTCTATTCAGATAGATAGTGAAGATTCAATTTCACTCTTTTCTTTTGCATTAAAAAAAGTTTGTAAGCAACTTTCACTTTCAATCCTAAAAGACGGAGAAGGAGTCAGTAAAGTTGTGTCTATAAACGTTTCAGGAGCAAATAACAATTCTGATGCAGATTCAGTTGCAAGAGCTGTTGCTGAAAGTTTGTTAGTTAAAACTGCTATAAATGGTGAGTTGCCCAATTGGGGGAGGATTTTAGCTGCTGCTGGTTATAGTGGGGTAAATTTTAATCCTGAAATCTTCGGTCTTAGAATTGGTGATGTTAGTGTAATGGAAAGTGGAAGTGCAGTCGATGGTTGGGAAAATGCGCTTTTAGACGTTTTGAAAGAAGATGAATATAACATAGATATTAATTTAGGAAAGGGTGAAGGTGTAGCTACTGTGTGGACAACTGATTTAAGTTCGGATTATGTTCGTATTAATGCAGATTATCGTACTTGATTTAGTTTTTCTAAATGGAGTTGAATCATCATTCTTCTTATGAGACATTCTTGTTTCTATTTATAAGCGGAATATTGAAAAAATAGATTTTTTTTCTGTTTTCTAGTTCACATACAATGTCTTTTCCGCTAAAAGGCATTATTTCGCTTCACGTTATACATGGCGTTGAAGTAAGGAGGGAGTTTTTTGGATCAATTGTCTTTACGTGAATTACTTGAGTCGGGTGCACATTTTGGCCATCAGACTACGCGTTGGAATCCTCTTATGCAACCTTATATTTTTGGTGCTAGAAATGGGATTTATATCATTGATCTCCAAAAAACATTAGGTCTTTTTAATACTGCAAGAGACTACCTGAGGCAAATTGCTTCGGAAGGTGGGAAGGTCCTTTTCGTTGGTACTAAGCCGCAAGCTCAAGAAATAGTTGCAGAGGAAGCACAAAAAATTGGGATGCCATATGTTACGCAACGTTGGCTTGGCGGAACTTTAACAAATTTTTCTACAGTTAAGAATTCAATTGCACGTCTCGTTGATCTAGAAACTATGAAAGAAGATGGAACATTCGATTTATTAGCTAAAAAAGAGGGTTCAAGAAGAGAAAAGGAAAGATTAAGATTAGAAAAATTTTTAGGTGGTATTAAAGATATGAAAGAATTTCCGCAAGCTATGTTTGTTGTGGACGCAGGATATGAATATAACGCAGTTCGTGAAGCTAAAAAATTAGGGATTCCGGTTATTGGTGTAGTTGATACGGATGCAGATCCAACGGGAATTGATCATTTGCTTCCTGGTAATGATGACGCTTTAAGGTCAATTCGCTTTTTTGTTTCTAAATCGGCCGAAGCTGTTGAAGAAGGTGTAAATATTAGAGCAGATGCTGGTACAGAGGAGATAGAAGCTGTAATGAAAACAGGAGATACTGTTGCAGCAGAGATCCTTGCAGAATCTTTTAAAGAAGAAAGCAACCCTGAAATAGAGAATAAAGAGAAAAAGGATGTGCCTAAGGATAGTTAAGTTTTAAATTCTTTTAAATTTCTATTTGAATAGATTGTGGGAGAAATTAAGAAAATGGAAGTTAGTGCAAAAATGGTAAAGGAATTACGTTCAAGAACAGGTGCAGGTATCATGGATTGCAAAGAGGCACTGAAAGAAAAGGATGGTGTTCTTGATGAAGCTATAAAGTTTCTACGTGAAAAAGGTCTTTCAAATGCTGCTAAGAAAGCAGGTAGAGAAGTTAGTGATGGACAAATCTATGCATGCATTAATGAAACTAGAACAATAGGTGCGCTTATAGAAGTAAATTGTGAGACAGATTTTGTTG
>CAZLCI010000056.1:0-13377 GCA_964558115.1 uncultured Nitrospinaceae bacterium
TATGGGCAGAAAATTTAGCTATGACTGGACAACCAATAGTAGGTAATCAAAGTATCTACGTTCGAAAATGGCTGAGCGGTTCAATTGCAATGTCATATTTTAAATTACAAAATTTAAAATTCCTAAATGAAAACAAGAAAAGACGAATTGAGAAATGGATATCTATCTTGGCCGAATTAATTGCAGATTCTTCTACAGGACCTTCAAGTGCAAAAAATAATCACGCGTACTGGAATAGCTTTAGTAATATGATTAATGGAATTGTCTTAAAGAGAAAAGATCTTATCGAAACCTCACTTTCTCAATACGAAATTGCAATAGATGAAATGCTCTCAGAAGGAATTTTGCCTTTAGAGTTAAAAAGAGGAGAAAATTCACTCCATTATCACAATTTCTCTTTAGAACCTCTGATTTTCACAGCAGAACTTGGTTCAAGAATCGGAAAGGATGCTTATAGCTTAAAATCAAATTTACTCTTTACTGACAAAACTCTTGATATCCACACACTCGCAAATCTAATAATTTTGTCTATACAAAATCCTGACTATTTTAAACGTTTTACAGAAGAAAAACTTAGGATTAAGAAAAAAGGAACTATTTCAAAATTTTTCAATGACCCAGATTTATCTTGGATGGAAATATATTATACAAGATTCAAGGATAAAAGATTAATTCCTTACATAAAACGTCTACGAAAATTAAACAATTTCAAAAAATCTCAAAATAAGGGCTTACGAAACTGGAGAATTGGAGGTAATGCGACTGTTCTTTGGGGAACAAAAAAACTACTTTCTCAATAAAAAGAAATTCTCCCCTTTTTGATATTCTTCGAATTTATATTGGCTAGTAGAAGCAAAAAACTCTCTAGAACAACCAGGGACAATTCTATCATGCAATTCGACAATGATTAACTTAACCTTTGGAATCCAATCAATATTTTTAGAAAAAATATCTTTTTCTGCCCCTTCCACATCTAGCTTTAAAATATCAATCTCATTAATTGAATAATCAGTCATAAATCCCTCGACAGAAATCCCTTCATATAAACCTTCTGTAGATAGTTTAGATTCAGTAAAATTAAAAGCCCACTTCTCCGCACTAGGGTTAGATATATGTAAATCTGTAGAATGACTCCAAAGAGCCTTTTTTAAAAGAATTATATTCTCAAAACTTTTAGTATTCTTAGATAATATTTGATAATTAGAATTTTCTGGTTCTAAAGCAAAAATCTTAGACTTGGGGAAGCGAACTGCAAAATAAATAGAACTTAACCCAATATTTGCTCCCGCATCTAAGATGACTTTTGGATTTTTAGGCAACAAATGACTATCGTATTGTTCCTTTATAAATATTTCATCAAAAACTCTAAAATCAGAAGATTTTCCTCTCAGGGTTACTGACTCCCCCTTTAAAAAAGAACTTTTAAAGGAAAGATTTCTTGTAAAATAAGCTAAAAGTTTACTAAAAAAAAATAAAACTATTGATTCAAAAAAATTTGTCTTTACAAGAAATCTCTTGTATTTTTTTAGAGACACTTCAACATACCTTTCAATTATTTTGCAAAAACTAACTCAACAAAGAAAGAGCCTTCTCAAATCTTATGGCAGAAGTATGATCTCTAAGCACTCTTGCTTTTGCTCTAGAAGCAATTCCTTTCCTCTCTTCTTGATTTTCTAAATAAAATCTTATTAATTCTTTAAGTTCATCTCTATTTTTAAATGTAACAATTTCTTTCCCTGTCTCTAAAACTAAGTCCATATCAGGTTTATGATTTGATAAGACAAAAACTTCTGCGCCTGAATAAATAATAGGTTTATCATCAGGGCATCTAACTGAATTGCCACCGTTTATTAAATTAATAAATATTTTTGTAGCTTTCGCAATTTTTAATTTCTTTAAACCAAAAATACCTTCACTAGACGCTACTTTAGAAAGAATCCAAGGATCTTTCGAAGTATCCCATCTCGGACCCCAAATTTTAAAGTCAACATGATCATCGGTAAGACCAGAAAAGAATTCTTCACGATAACCATAGTGTCCTCCGATAAATACGACATCCGAACTGTAAAGAGATAATTCTTCCTTTTTTAAAGATTGTCCATAAAAAGAGGGATCATATGAATGTGGCATAAATACAACATTATTAAATCCAAACAAATTTAATTCATTACGAAAATATGTGTCTTTAGTTATGAAAAGATCAAAAGCAGCAACTTTTTTAAAATCTATTGGTTCTTGTTTGGACCCATATGGATTATCTCCGTAAAAACAAATAGTTTTACAATTGCTATTTTTTTTTATTTCAAGAAGAGTTTCGGCAAAAATATTTCCTGCACGAAAAATAAACAATACATCAAAGTTTGACGCTTTTTTAACTAGCTGACGGTTCATCCAAGGAATCCAGTTTCTTCTGAAACTTTTGTAGATGAAGGAATGGTTCCTATAAAAAAATGGAACTACTTCATGACCTAGAGAACGTATCCCATTAAAATAATCGTAAGATTCAGACGCGCCAGGTTCAAAATATTCCTTCGCGGCACAATATAAAACTTTCATAAATATTAACTCTCCATAAACATCTTTAATCTAGAAAGTTTAAGAAAAATGAAAAATTCATGGTATCAACGGAAATGATTAGAAACAAGGTTTTGGTCGGGGCGATAGGATTCGAACCTACGACTTCCTGCTCCCAAAGCAGGCGCGCTACCAGGCTGCGCCACGCCCCGATTAAATACATAACTATTAGAACTACATAGTTACTTAAGAATGTGAGCATACTCACACATATATCTACAGTCAACAGTTCATCTTGTCCATTATATAAAATTTTGCAAAACTATCTATGTTCATTAAAATATAAAATTAAATTTCGAGGTTTTTTTTGAAAAAAAATATTTATGATATAGCAATCGTTGGTGGAGGCATTATAGGCTTATCCACTGCTCTTCAAATTTCAAATACCTATCCTGATTTACGACTAATTGTTCTTGAAAAAGAAGGAGTTCTAGGGTTACACCAATCTTCAAGAAACAGCGGTGTTATTCACTCAGGAATCTACTATAGACCGGATTCTATGAAAGCAAAAACTTGTGTTTCTGGTGCTAGAAAAATGATTGAATTTGCCCAGGAGCACAATATAAATCACGAAATTTGTGGGAAAGTCATTGTTGCCACTAATCAAATGCAGATTCCTAGACTCGAAGAACTTTACAAACGGGCTAAAGCTAATGGTGTAGAAGGTATAAAAATGATTGAAAAAGAAGAACTTCTCGAAAAGGAGCCATATGCAAAGGGAGTGAAAGCACTATGGGTTCCTAGTACCGGGATAATTGATTATCCAGGAGTTCTCAAAACCTACGCAAAACTTATTCTTGAAAAAGGTCAAGAAATCAAATTGAATCAGAGTGTAAAAAAAATTGAAATTAAAAAAAATCAAATATACATAGATTGCAACGATGGAGAATTCTGTAGTTCTTACTTGATAAATTGTGCGGGTCTTTACGCAGATCGTATAGCAGGTTTAGCGGGTGCAAAACTACCAGTAAAAATTGTTCCGTTTCGGGGAGAATATTATCAAATAAAACCATCTAAAGAGAATTTGGTAAATGGGTTAATCTATCCTGTACCTGATCCCGCTTTTCCATTTCTAGGTGTACATTTCACAAAAAGAATTGATGGTACTGTAGAAGCCGGTCCAAATGCAGTATTAGCATTTGCAAGAGAAGGTTATAGAAAAAACAACTTTAATTTTATAGATCTTATGGAAACTATTACTTATGGTGGATTTTTAAAACTTGCAAGTAAATACTGGAAAGTAGGGATGGGTGAAATGTATAGGTCCTTTAGTAAAAACGCATTTACTAAGGCATTACAAGAATTACTCCCTGAAATTCAAAAGGATGATCTAATTGATGGTGGTTCGGGCGTAAGAGCACAAGCAATAGATAGAAATGGAAAACTTATAGATGATTTTTCTATTATTCACACCGAAAAAGCCCTACATGTCTGTAACGCCCCATCACCTGGAGCAACATCTTCTATAGCAATAGGCGAAACGATAACAAGCATGTTGAAAGAGTCCTTCCCAAATTTAATAAACTCTTGAAATTTAAGAAGATAATAGTTGTAATAACAACTCTGTAGTTAGATTTCCGCCACTAACTATAGAAACAGTTTTTCCTGGATTTACTAATTTTTTAGCAAAAAACGCTGCTGCTGAAACAGCTCCTGCAGGTTCACATAAAATTTTTGATTCATTTAACAGTTTTAAAAAAGAATTAATAATGTCTTCTTCACTTACAAGAACAATGTCATCTACTCTTTCTTTAATATGAACAAATGGAAGATTTCCTGGTGTAGTTGCAGCTAGACCATCAGCAATACTATTCCAATTGTCTATAGTAACTGGTTTTCGAGCTAATAAAGAGTGGTATGCTGCCGCTGCTCCATTTGGTTGAACTCCCACTACTCTAATACTTGGTCGTTGCAACTTAATAGCACTTGCAATGCCAGCTATAAGACCACCTGAACTACATGGTACTAAAACGGTTTGGACATCTTCCAGATCATCTAAAATCTCCATCCCGATACTTCCATGCGCAATCGGAACTCTTCTATCTTCGGTAGTATCAATTGCAATCATATTTTTTTTAGTGGCAATCTCAAACATTTTATCCTTCCTGGAAGAATAATGAGTTCCACAAAAAACAATCTCTGCGCCAAGCTTCTTAATAGCATCTACCTTAGATCGACTAGTCTGATCTAAAAGGACTACAACTACTTTCACACTATAAACAGAACCAGCCAGAGCAAAAGCTTTTGCAAAATTCCCTGAAGATGTCATTACAATGCCTCTTTTACGTTGTTCTGAATTTAAAGAACCCATAATATAAAATGCAGCACGAGGTTTATAAGAATTAGTAATTTGCAGGTTTTCTAGTTTAAGAAAAAGAGAATTGTAATTATTTGCTTCTGGAGAATTAGCAAAAGGAATTAAAGGAGTTTTTCTTATTAATTTATGAGGATTTGATTGTGCTTGTTTTATTTCATTTAGAGTAATTAATTCGCTCATATTCCCTTTCAAGAAAATCTAAAAGATCACAAATTTAAAAGGTAAAAAAGAGGAAGTATACTACGCTGCAGCAGAATCACCAGAAGGACTACTATTCCCATAAATTTTTTCTGAGAGATGGCAAGCAACTGTATGACCAGGACTCATTTCAAGCATAGGAGGATCCTCCTGTTCACATATGTCTTCTTTGTATGGACATCTTGTGTGAAAACGGCACCCAGATGGAGGATTCACTGGACTAGGAACATCACCTTTTAAAAGTATACGTTCCGTTTTAACAGTTGGATCTGGAACAGGCACAGCAGATAAGAGCGCTTCGGTATAAGGATGTTTGGGAGAAGAGACAAGTTCGTCTGCTTCTGAAAGTTCAACAATTTTTCCTAGATACATTACAGCTATTCTATCGCTAACATGCTGAACAACAGCAAGATCATGCGCTATCATTACATAAGCAATACCCAAATCCTTTTGTAAGTCTTCTAGCAAATTAATTACCTGTGCTTGAATAGAAACATCCAATGCACTAACTGGTTCATCTCCAATAATTAGTTTTGGATTTAGAGCTAAAGCTCTCGCGAGACCAATTCTTTGTCGCTGTCCACCTGAAAATTCGTGAGGGTATCTACGAATATGCTCAGGACGTAATCCAACTCTGTGAAGTAATTGTTCAACTCTATCTTTTCTCTCCTGTCCTTTTGCAACATTATGAATAGTAAGTGGTTCCCCAACTATACTACCAATAGTCATTCTAGGGTTTAATGATGCATAGGGATCTTGAAAAATTATTTGCATTTGTCTTCGACGTTTCCTTAATTCCTCGTTACTAAGATCACAAATATTTTCGCCTTCAAAATTGATCTCACCAGAGGTAGGTTCTATTAATCGAAGAATAGAACGACCAGCGGTCGATTTTCCACATCCGCTTTCACCAACTAAACCTAAGGTCTCACCAGGTTTAACTTCAAAACTAATACCATCAACAGCTTTAACATAATTCCTAACTCGAGAGAAAACACCTCCTCGAACAGGAAAGTACTTAACTAAATTTTTAACTTCTAAAAGATTTTCTGTCATTTTCCTCGCCTAATCTCAGTAATATACATTGCCTATTAGGTTGGTAAAAAAAATAAAATATAAGATGAACATACTTTATCAATTCATAACATAAAATCGCAAGTGTTAACTAAATAAAAAACTTCTAGATAAAAACATTGACCCAAAGATACACATTTGTTAACTTCACGAGTCTATATAAATTAATCAATATAATTTGGATTAAAAAAAGAAAAACCGGAGGAAAGAATGTCCCCTGAAGATAAGCCAAAAGATGATATAAAAGAAGAACAAACCGAGGAAGCTAGTGCATCTGCTGAAGAAGAACAAACCGAGGAAGCTAGTGCACCTGCTGAAGAAGAACAAACCGAGGAAGCTAGTGCACCTGCTGAAGAAGAAATTCCCAAACTTAGCGCCGGTGAAATTGATAAAATGAATGTGCCTAAGCTAAAAGAAGCTGCACTTGGATATGGCGGAAAAATTACCGGGGTTCATGGTATGGACAAAACACAATTAGTTCGTGTTTTGAAAGAAATTAATGATATACCTCTTCAAGAAAGTAAAAGAACTTCTAATATTGATCGTGCATCTATAAAAGAGAAAATTAAAACTCTCAAAAAGGAGCGTGACCAATACCTAGAAACTCAAGATTCGCAACAACTAAAAAGAACAAGAAATAAAATTAAAGCCCTTAGAAGAAAACTTGTTAGAGCTTAATTAAGTTTTCGTTTTAGTTATAAGAAGAGAACTCTTTTTGCGTTTCTATAAACATTCGGAAATCAGGAATGTTAGATAAAACTCTGCAATTACAAACTATAGATAGTAGTTTATCCCCTTCTAAAATTTTCTTTGAACCAGAAATCGATCGGATTTCTCTGAATACCCTTCAAATAAACCTAGGAAGAGTTTGTAATCAGACTTGTAATCACTGCCACGTAGATGCAGGTCCGCATAGAAAAGAAAGTATGACTCTAGATACTTCTTTGAAGATTCTACAATGGATTAAAAAAAATAAAATTTCTATTGTTGATATCACCGGCGGTGCCCCGGAACTAAATCCAAATTTTAGAAAAATAGTTTCAGAATGCAGAAATCTCGGTATACATGTAATTGTAAGATGTAATTTGACAGTAATCTTTGAAGAAGGACAAGATAATTTAAGTGAATTTTATTCTAAAAATAAGGTAGAACTAATATGTTCTTTGCCATGCTACCTCGAAGAAAATGTTGATTCACAAAGAGGTTCTGGAGTTTTTCAAAAATCAATTCTTGCTCTTCAAAAACTCAATTCATTAGGTTATGGCAAAGTTGAAGATCTAATTCTAAGACTTGTCTATAACCCACAAGACGACTCTCTCCCCCCTCCACAAAAAGAATTGGAAATAAAATATAAAATTGAATTAAAAAAACTTTTTAATGTTGAATTTAACGAGCTACTAACAATCACTAATATGCCAATAAATCGTTTTAGAACATTCTTACAAAGGAGTAAAAAACTTCAAAATTATTTTTTGCTTCTTAAAAATTCTTATAATATCAAAACAATCGATTCTCTTATGTGTCGACACTTAATAAGCGTTGACTGGAAAGGCTTTATATACGATTGCGATTTCAATCAAATGCTAAATATGAAACTATCAAACGAAAAGTTGTGGGATTACTCCCCCGAAGAATTAATTGGAAAAAAAATCAAAACAAATGACCATTGTTTTGGTTGCACTGCTGGTTCAGGTTCTTCGTGCCGTGGTTCTTTAACCTAAAAAGAATTTTTCTTTTCTAAGGAAAAAAATGGAAGAATTTTTAACCCTATTAAAGTCCGGACCAGTCCTTTTGCTACTTTCATTCTCTATTTTAATAGGCTTATTTTCACCTGCAATTCTCTTTGGTAGCAAATTCAC
Organism: uncultured Nitrospinaceae bacterium; assembly: GCA_964558115.1. Lineage (GTDB taxonomy): Bacteria > UBA8248 > UBA8248 > UBA8248 > UBA8248 > UBA3496. The sequence goes on from CAZLCI010000056.1 coordinate 8,023, forward strand.
AAAACCTATTAAAATAAACTATAAAGAATATCCTCGTTTTTTGGAAATTTACTCCCTATTAGGAAAAAATATTTTTTGCCTAATATCTTTTTTAGAATCTATTTCAACATTCTTTTTAATGTTTATATCAATTTACTATCTGGATTCAATTTTACTCTCAGCATTAGTAGCAATAATCATTATGGTAGGTCATTCATTTTCGATAATACACCCACTTAGAGGTGGGACTGGCACAGCACCAATTATTGGAATACTATTGGCTTGCTCTCCCTGGACTTTAATCATCTGCCTTACTTTTTTCCTATTAATTTATATTTTCACAAAACAAATTGAACATGCTGAAATTTTAACAGTTGCTATAATGCCTTCTTTTTCGATCATAGTAAGTGGCGGCGACTTAATTTTCATATTGTTGACTACAATATTAAGTATGATTTCGATCAAAAAACGTTGGTATTTAATAAAAGAGATTTTCGATCAAAAAAAGAAATCTTTAAGCTGATCTTTATAGTGAGAAAATAAATTTCAGTTATAATGGATTCATATTTCTAAAATGAATAATAAAAGGAGGAAATGATGAGTTCTGGGATTTATGCTACTTGGTATGAACTAGAAGAAGAATCCAAATCAGAGTTTCTAGATTGGATGCATAATAGTTATATTCCTCAAGAATTAACTAGACCTGGATACCTTTGGGCTGCTCATTATGAATTAGGGTATGTTGGAGAAGCAGTGCAAAAAGTAGTAGATACACTAATCTATGACAAAGGTTCTGGATTAGGCAGAGGAAGAGGCTTTTTAATTCTTTTTGGAGGCTTATCAGCGTATACTTTTTTCGATCCAAATCCCAATCAAAAAGAAGAAAAACAAGATGAGAATACTTCAAAAATGCTAGGAATGCGGAAAGAAGTTTATACTTGTACTTTTTCAGAAGAATATAGGGTAGATGGTTTGGATGTAAAACAAAGGGGACCTGGAATAACTTCAGCACCCGCGATTCAAATGGGAAATTTTAATATAGATAGTTATACTAATGAAACCGAAGTAGGTTCATGGTATGCGCAATATCGACTTCCTTTTATGACCGAAATTCCAGGTTGTATTGGTGCAAGAAAACTGTTGGCATCTTCAGGTTGGGGTAAACATTCTATTCTTTATGAATTCACTTCCTTAGAAGCAAGAGAAGATTATTTTGTTCCTCATGAAGCAAATAGTAATGATGAAAAAGTCTGGACATCAAAAATTTTACCTACACTTATTCATGCGCCTTGTTCTCCGAATGTAGGAAAAAGAATATGGCCTAAAAAATAAAAATGGAGGAATAATGGACTACTTCTTTGACTCAACAAAAATGCCAAATCAAGATGCAGGAGGAGACTACAGTACTGCTAATGGCCCTTTCGTTAAGGGAAAAAAGATAATTTTCGGAAAATTTACGATTCCATCCGGAACACGCGCTGAAACTCACAGTCATCCTAATGAACAATTTATTTTTCCACTTCAAGGAAAAGCACGTATGACAATAAAAGGAAAAAAAAAGACGGTTATTCCTGGAGATATTGTTTTTATTCCAGCAAACACTCCACACAGTTCTGTAGTAGTTGGAAATGAAGATTTAATTTTTGTTACTGCGAAAGATACATCATGGGGAATTGTAGGGATCAAGAAAAAAACTCAGCCACAAAAGAAATAAAAACATTAATATCCCTGATGGTTGATAAACTTAATTTCTTTTTTTAGTCTTTGTAAATAAAATTTAAATGTTTTTTAAAGATATAAAAAGTCGTGGAGGTAAACGTGGCAGATATAATTACAGGAATGATAAAACAATTTTCTTCTGATGATCGTTTTACGTTCGAACCAGCATCCTCAGGAAAATCAATAAAACTAGTAGTCAGTGATACTTCATGGTTCGAAATTGAAAAAAGAGAAAATAGCCTATTAAGAATTAGCTTTGCGACCACCGATCGTTATATGAACGAAGATATTGAACACGCAATTCTCGATAGCAAAGATCCTATAGATGATTTTGTTTATGATGGAATGGAAGAAGCTGGCGAAGAAGATGAACATAAAGTCTCACATTTTCACGATGGATCTTTTAGATATGCTATAGATTTAAATCTTGAAGATTCTAACTTAAGCGAACGTGCAGTTCGTGTTTTAAACGGACTTTTCTTCACTTTCGAGGAATTTGTTGAAGAAGCAGACTAAACTTTATTGAAAAAAGGAGAACTGATAATGGGTCATTTTAAAGTTTCTAGAGAGAAATTTTCTCTCATATTTTTACTACTATTCATTGTCTTTACTTCTTTATTTTTTTTACCTTCAAATGCTTTTTCTGCAAAGAAATACTTCGTAATAGCTTTCCAAGGCGATGCTGCAACATTAGACGCACATGGAAGAAATGAAACTACAACTATTTCTATTCAATCTCATATTTACGATACACTTATATTTAATGATATTGATGGTTCATATAAACCTTCACTCGCGGTTTCTTGGAAACCTATCAATAAAACTGAATGGATTTTTAGACTTAGGAAAAACGTGAAATTTCATAACGGAGATCCTTTCGATTCCCAAGTCGCTATAGACAGTATTCTAAGAGCAAAAGGTGTAGGATTCAAAAGAAGTCAGATGAAACATTATACGAAAGGAATAAAAAAACTATCGATAATAGACAAATACTCTTTTAAGATTAACACTGGAAAACCTTGGCCTTCACTACCCGCAGAGATAGCATCGATAAGAATGGTTCCGGTTTCATATATTAAGAAAGTAGGAAACGCAAAGTTTGCGCGTTTTCCGATTGGAACTGGGGCCTATAAATTCGTTAAATGGATAAAAGACGATTATATTGAACTAATTGCAAACGAAAATTGGTGGAAAGGCTCACCTGAAATCAAGAATGTACGTATACGTCCTATTCCAGTAAATGCAGCCAGAACTGCAGGACTCCTTTCAGGAGAAATTGATGTAGTTTGGGGAGTGGCTCCTGTAGACGGTGCGAAACTTATTAAAAATAAGAATCTAAATGTCTTCAAGACAATAACACAAAGAACAATTTATCTCACTTTTGATCAATGGAGACAAAAGGGGGGAACTTTTAAAAAGGGAGGAAAGTACTCACCGGGTATCGAAGTAGGCAAAACCAACCCTTTTATGAAACTAAAAGTGAGAAAAGCTATATCTCACGCAATTAATGTTCCACAACTGCTACAAACTATCATGCACGGTAGTGGAAAACCTGCGACACACTTAAACCCTCCATTTGCTTTTGGTTATAATAAAACAATAAGAAGATTGCCCTATAGTCCATCTAGAGCTAAAAAATTGCTTAAAGAAGCAGGATTTCCCAATGGATTTAAAACACGCCTAGACTGTCCAAATGATCGCTATATCAACGATGGTCCAATGTGTCTTGCGATTGCCGGAATGCTGACAAAAGTTGGAATAAAAACTACTCCAAATCCAAGACCTAAAGCAGTTTTCTTTAAAAAAATGTCTGCTGGAGATCATTCCATGTATATGGCCGGTTGGGGAACCGATCAAGTTTTCACAACATTCTCTGCTGCATTTCATACCAGAATTCCTGGAAAGGGATTTGGAAGAATCAACCGCGGCAGATATAGCAATAAATGGCTCGATAAACATATGATGGAAGCTGCTGTTGAAATGAATAATAACAAACGAAAAAAAATGTGGGAGAAAGCTTGGAAGACAGTTATAGATGACGTCGCGTTCCTCCCGCTTTATCAGCAAACTGTTATTATTGCGACACAAAAAAATGTACATCTAGTTCCACGTGTTAATGAATGGGTATTAGCGCAAGAAATTTCTATCAAAAAATAAGACAAATTATTAGAATAATTATTAGATTACATGTCTTTTTCTTTGCCTAGGAAAGAGTGGACAATTTGCATAAGTTCATATTAAGACGTTTCATTCAGAGCATAGGTGTTCTCCTGGCAGTAAGCCTAATGATCTTCACTATGTTGCAAGTTACAGGTGATCCCATAGAATTAATGCTCGGAGAAGAAGGAACGCAACAAGATGAAATTAGACTACGTAAAGCTCTCGGCTTAGATAAACCTATCCCTCTTCAATACGTACTTTTTCTGAAAAATGCATTACAAGGAAATTTAGGAATTTCTTATCATCACGGCGTTCCTGCTATGGAACTTGTCCTAGAACGCGTTCCAGCCACTCTAGAACTCGTTGGTTTTTCGATGTTATTCGCGATTCTTATTTCTATTCCTCTTGGGGTATATGCAGCAAGTAAGAGAGGAAAATTTCGGGATCGTGCGATTTTAAGTTGTTCGCTCATTGGGATATCTGCTCCTCCTTTTTGGGTTGGAATCGTATGTATTTTGTTTTTTAGCGTAGTTCTAGGTTGGCTACCAACTTCAGGAAGAGGAGGATTCGAACACCTCATATTGCCAGCAGGTTCCCTCGCTCTTTACCGGATTGCTCTTTTTATAAGATTAATTCGTTCAGGAATGCTCGATGTTCTTAATCAAGAATATATTCTTACTGCACATTCTAAAGGATTGTCCGAAAAAATAGTTTTTTATCAACATGCTCTTAGAAATACCCTAATCCCATTTATAACTATTGGCGGTCTACAGATGGGCAGCCTTTTCGCAGGAGCTATTGTGACCGAGAGAATTTTTGCATGGCCCGGTATGGGAAGGCTTATTTTGGATTCGATTCAAAAACTAGATTACCCAGTTGTTATGTGCTGGGCATTAATAACTGCATGTATTTTTATTGTCATTAACTTAATCGTAGATATATCTTATTCCTTTCTAGATCCCCGAATTAGGGCAAACTAAACAATGCAGAAAGTAATCGATTATCCAAAAAGAAATTCTCTTTCCATTACCAAATTTAAAATGGATGCACGTTTTAGTTTGTTTTTCTTTTTTATCATTTTAATTCTCGCTTTTCTTTCTCCCTGGATTTCTCCCCATGACCCTGTCACCCATAAATTAACACAAAATTTAAAAGCCCCTTATTTCATGAATGATTATTTGCCCACGCATTATTTAGGTACTGATGGCTTAGGAAGGGATTTGCTAAGTTTTATATTACACGGATTGAGAATATCTCTTATGGTAGGAATTGTATCCATTGCAATCTCTACAATTTTAGGTATCACACTCGGTTTATTCTCTGGTTACTTAGGAGGAAGATTTGACTCTTTTGTGATGCGTCTTGCTGATTTTCAGTTAACACTACCAACTGTTCTGGTTGCTTTGGCTGTAATAGCAGTTTTTGGTTCTGGAATTTGAAAGCTAATTCTATTAATAGGTTTTACCCACTGGACCGTTTACGCAAGAATTGTTAGAG
>CAZLCI010000057.1:0-13331 GCA_964558115.1 uncultured Nitrospinaceae bacterium
TTGCTGGCGAAAAGATGGGATGCTGGAACTATATAGTCAAACCTTATAATACAGAGTTAGTGAGAACATCGATACATGCTGCCCTTAAGTTTGTAAATGGATTCAAGACTGACAATTATGAGCAACAAGATATTGAATATGGAGATCTTGTTTTTAGAAGATCGGAAAGCGAAATTGAATGGAAAGGAAAAACATTTGTGCCCACAATGACAGAAAGTTTGATTTTAGGTGACCTTTTAAAAAATCCTGGAATGGTAATACAAACTGGAATTCTCTTAGATCATCTTTATGAATCAGAAAACTCTAGTGCCCTACACGCACAAATTAAAAATATAAGAAATAAATTTAAATCTATTGACCCAAGTTTTGACCGTATACAACCTGTCTACCGAGAAGGATATAAGTGGGTCAAAAATACATAGCCAAGCAAAGCCAATCCTCAGGGAAAAAATTATGAAAAAATTTGGCTTCCACACTTCCAGTATCACCTTTAAGGGATTGTGTATAATTCTTCCAATTCAATTCTTATTTCTTTTTTTAGGACATGATTATGTTCAGGATTCAATACTTAAAACAGAAAGTGAGAAAAAAAAAGAATTTAAAAAAGAAAAAAATACTCTAGAGAAAATACTGAAAAAAAATCCTGTCTTAAGATTTGCTAAATTTAACGAATTTAGCCCCCAAAAAAAATATCCAAATTCGATTCCTGTCAGTGTGGGGAAAATCAAAAAGATAAGTAAAGGCACTATAGAATGTAAAGCAGAGAAAAAAAGTGGTTACGCCCTCCCAACAACTGTGAAAGACAAATTACATTTCAGTGTTTCTATTATTGAGGATTTGTTAATTTTTTCCGGAAATTTCGAAGGATATGACATAAAAGAAGAAGATTATATGAAAATTGATTTATTATATAAAAACAAGAATTCAACTCCACTCAAAGTAATTTTCATAAAAACAGATTCTGACGATGACAAAAGTGAAACAGAAGGAGCCTTTCTACTAAGACAAAAAAACGAATGGATGATCGAAGATAGTGAATCATCATGGAAAAAAAATGGTGGAGGTGATGATTATGCATACGGAAAATTTGTTCTTGCCTTAAAAGGAAAAAACATTATTCAAGGTTTACATAAAATTCGATTCTCTTTACATAACCAAGATAACCCTCTTACTGCACTCTGCAAAATTTCAACTAAAAAGAATATTTCGTTTTTTTTAACCGGAGTATTAGAAGTAACAATGAATAGAATAAAAGAAACGCAAAATGGCATAATTTTTATGGATACAAATAAAAAAATTATTTTTAAAAAAGACGAATATTATCCCTACTCTCAAAATAAAGAAAAAAAACAGGGTTACCTTGTATCCTTTGGAGAATTACTTGTAGGAAGTCAAAATACCCTGTCTCCAATGTGCACTGACATAAAGAATATCTTACCAAAGCAAACTCTGAGTAAACCGTCATATTGCTCATCTCTTTTCGGAAAAACTGTTTATATTTGGCAACAAAGGGTCTTGGAAGAAAGTTTTTATGGAATCTACAAAATAGCAGCTATTGGAACTATAGTAATTGGGGTCACTACCATAATTTTTTTGTTTTTACTTTTGTACATAGGATATCGGTATAACAGTTTGCAAAAAGAAATCAACGAATACATATCTAGCGATGGGGAAATACTTCCTTCCGTGGAAAAAATGAAAAGTGACAAAAATGATGAAATCGGAGTTCTAGCAAAAATACTCAAATTAAGTTTTTTAAAAATCAGAAAGCGAAATACATTTTATGTGAAAATGTCCGATTTTCTAAGACATGAGCTTGGACAACATTTTACGAAACTACACCTTAAAATCGCAAACTTCAGTTCTAAATCTAATAAAGAAGATACCCAACAATCATTAATAAAAACATTAGAGTTATCGGAAAAAACTCTGCACGATTTCACAAATGCGAGTAATGTTATCTCAGCACTGAATGCAGGACAAAGAAAAAAAATAGACCTATGTGCGTTTATGGAAGAATTCATCAAATATTTTCAAACTTCCGATTCCAACATAATATTTAAAAGAAAATCAAAGACTGCATTCGCAGAATGTATTCCTGATGCACTAGAGCGTGTCTTCTCTGCTATTCTTGAAAATGCCAGTGATTTCAGAAAAAAAGGCACTGAAATTGTCTGTTTTATAGAAACTCAAAATTCCAAAACAGAAATTATAATTAGAAATCAAGGACATTTGATCGAACAAAAAGATTTAATCAATATATTTGAACTAGGATTTTCCCAAAGAGAAAATGACAATGAGGCAGAAGGTATACATCAAGGTTTTGGTCTTTTCCTTGTAAAATCAATCATAGATTTTCATGGATGGAGTATATCTGCAAGAAACAATATAGAAACTCCCGGTGTAGAATTTGTGATACAAGTCCAATAAAATTTTACTAACTCTTCAGAATCTTCAGCAATATCATTTGAGAGATAGCAAACAATCAAGTAATCTGCTTACCAAAATTACACAAAATAAAACAGGAGAAACAATGAAACTTTCACACGATCATATCCACTGCGTTCATAAAGATGTTGAAGGAGCAGTAAGTTTTTATAAAACTGTTTTAGGTGCAGTGGAAACAAGTAGGATAGATAGAGGAGGAGCTCCTCAAATAACACTGGACATACAAGGAGCAGACTTAATTCTTAGAGGTAGAAGAGATAATGAAAATCCGGCAGAAACGCCCTTAGAATGGCCCAGGTATGGCATAGACCACTTTGCATTTAGAGTCGAAGAAAAACTCGAAGATGCTCTTAACGATATAAGAGAACGTGGTGGTATCGTTTTAGCAGAGGGTGATGTAGAAGAACTTACTTTTGCCTATATTCAAGGCCCTGAAGGAGTCGTAATTGAACTTCTCGAACTTAAATAAAAGTTTCAACAAGGAGACTAACGAAAATGTCTAACGAAAAAATATGGGTGGGAACACCTTTCATCTTAAATTTTGAAGATCAGCGACAATTTTTTATCTCTCTCGAAGAACAAGGACATGAAGTAATTATTGATGATTGTCCAGCGTACCTTTCGGAAGATGAACTTGTTGAAAAAATCAAAAATGCAACTGCAGTAATTGCAGGAGCTGAACCTTATACAAACAAAGTGATGGAGAATACTCCAGATTTGAAAATCATTGCACGTGCTGGAGTCGGTGTTAACAATATAGACATCACATCTGCGACAAAAAATAATATTGTGGTCACAAATGCAGAAGGACAAAATTCTTCTTCTGTTTCAGAACATTTTTTTGGTTTATTAATTAACTGTACAAGAAGAATACACTGGATGAATGAAAATATACGAAAAGGTGCATGGAGAGAAATTCAACCTGCTCTTGTCCCATTAAAGGACCAAACACTAGGAATAATAGGGTTTGGAAATATTGGTAAACTTGTAGCGAAAAGAGCCAAAGCATTTGAGATGAATGTCATTGCATACGATATCGTGCAAGATCAAGAGGTTGCGGAACAAATAGGAGTAAAATTCGTTTCTCTTGATGAGTTAGCAGAAAAATCGGATTTTGTTACATGTCATGTTCCTCTTACTCCAGATACAAAGCATATTGTGAACAAACAACTTTTAGAAAAAATGAAACCAGAAGCTTTCGTTTTTAACACTTCAAGAGGACCCGTTTTCAATCTAGACGAAGTCACAGAAGCATTGCAAAATAAAGTTATTCAAGGTGCGGGTATAGATGTATATCCAGAGGAACCACCTGATTATTCTCACCCAATCTTTACTATGGAAAATGCAGTTTTAACTCCACACATGGGAGGACGTGGAATAGATGCAGTTCGAAATACAATTAATCACGCAGTAACCTGTGTAGATGACTTTTTAAAGGGGAACAAACCTTCCACTGTTATAAATAAAGAGATGTATGATAATTGATTCTTATTTTCTATCCATAAAAATTGAAAAAGGATAAAAATGTCGACAGAAAATAAATCAACCGTCAAAGATCAAGTTGTTTTTGTTGCAGCAGGTGCAGCAGGAATTGGTTTTTCTTGTGTTGAGCGCTTTTCTAACGAAGGAGCAAAAGTAGCATTCATGGATAGAGATGAAGTTGAAGGAGAAAAAAAAGAGAAGGAAATGAAAAATTTAGGAATGGAAGTTCTTTTCCTTCACGGTGAGTGTACCTCAAATGATGATGTAGAAAATTCCGCGAAAAAAACTTTTGACAAATGGAACAAAATAGACATCCTCGTTAATTGTGCAGGAGGTTTCCATACAACAAATAATGTAGAGGAAATTGATGAAATAGAGTGGAAAAGGATGTTAGATTGGAATCTCACTGCAACGTATATGACTACAAAAGCAATAGTCCCATATATGAAAAAAAACAATTACGGGCGTATAATAAATGTTTCCTCTTTAGCAGGTCGTACTGGTATCGCCTTTACTTCTATAGACTACGCAACCGCTAAATCGGCAATTATAGGTTTCACAAGGAGGCTTGCAGTTGAGTTAGCTCCTTTTAAAATTACTGCAAATGTAGTAACACCTGGAACCGTTTGGAGTCCAAGAGTAGAAAAACTACATAAAGATAGGATAGAAGAAATTCGAAAAACTATCCCACTAGGAAGAGAAGGTACAACCGAAGAAATTGCCGACGGTATCTGGTACTTAGCAACTCCGGGTGCAAGTTATATTACTGGAGCAACTTTAGATATTAATGGTGGAATGTGGTTCGGTTAAACTTGAGGACAGTGAATTATGAAAAAAAATAATCTTGGTATCGCAGTTGTGGGTTCAGGAAGAATAGGTTCTCTTCGTTCTAAATTAATCCGCAATCATCCTTCTGTTGATTTTATTGCTGTTTCTGATTTAAATCTTTCACAAGCAGAAAAACTTGGAAATGCAATAAATGCAGATTTTGTGTCAGATGATAATTTGGAGATTATTTCTCACCCCAAAGTCGACGCTGTGATAGTCTCAACTAGTGAACATCAACATCTTGAACCAGTCTTGCAATCGATCTCAAAAAAGAAACCAGTTTTGTTAGAAAAACCAATAGCTCTTACATTGGCTGATGCTGATGAAATTATACAGAATTCTGAAAATGAAAATATCGAGGTCCTTGTTGGTTATGCACAAAGATTTAAACGTCGATATTTTGTTGCAAAAGAGCAAATTCAAAAAGGAAGATTAGGGCGTATTATCGGTGCAAATGGAAGAGCGTGTAATAATAGAAGTCAGGGACTGGAAATACTAAAAAGATCTCCAGATGCAACACCGGTTATCGATGTTCTGACTTACTGGGTCGATATGATATGTTGGTTTATGAGCGACCAAAAACCAGTTGAGGTAGTTGCAAGAGGGAATAGCGTAGTTTACAAAGAAGCTGGTCATGAATCAGTAGATGATATCACTTGGGCAATTATTACTTTTGAAGACGGGGCAATTGTTAATTTAGGTATCTGTTATGCGTTGCCATCTAAATATCCAAGCCAAGGCTCAGGAGTAAGGATCGAAATTTTTGGAACAGACGGAGCACTCATGCTTGACGGTGATCAAAAAGAAGAACTAATTCATACAGAACAAGGGATTCCACATCTATACATACCTGACCATAATGTAAATACAACATTTCTAAGTACTACCGCTCCAGGTGATTGGGCATTAGGCGAATTTTGGGGACCCCTAAATGACGAAACACGTGCTTGGGTAGATCATATTGTAACCGACGGCCCATGCCATATAGCTACAACTAGGGAAGCAAGAAGAACACTAGAAATTACTTTGGCTATACAGGAGTCATCAAGAACAGGAAAAACCGTTTCTATTCCTATAAGTTAAAATATCTAGATCATACAACATGTCCACGTTTATCATAAAAAGTTCCTTCCATTTCATATTATCTTTATTGATAATAGGTTGTCATTCAACAGCAGGGATGCATTCTCAAACGGGATTTTCTTTTGGACCTGTCTCTTCTCAAATAACAACCAACTCAGCTAAAATATGGCTTCGAACTGAAATTGAAGAGAAACTACAGATAGAATATTCTAAAAACAAAAACTTTAAACGTTCGAAATTCACCAAATTAATTCATTCTTCTTCAAAAAGTGATTTCACTTCAATTCATCATTTAAAAAAACTTCTCCCCGATACAGAGTATTTTTATAGGGGAGTAATAAAAAATAAAAATCCTGTCTATAGTATTATTGGTCGTTTTCAAACACCTTCTGAAAAAAATATTCCCTTTAGGTTCTCTGTCAGTGGAGATACGTGCGCGAAATATCAACCTTTTGATTTATTTAATAAAATCAAAAGTAAAAACCCAAATTTTTTCATCTACTTAGGCGATACTATCTGTGCAGATTCTCCTTTAAAGGAATTTCATCCAGTTCTTTGGCATTATCGATATAAATACAAGGAGAATCGTGATGACGAATCTCTTCAGAAATTTTTAAGAGATATCCCCGTTTATGCTATTTGGGATGACCATGAAGTAGAAAATAATTTTAATAGTTCTTGGGGAGAAAAAATTGAAATTGCAAGACAAGCATTTCGTGAATATTGGCCTGTAAAATCAAAAGAAAAAGCAATTCTTTACTATTCTTTCTCCTGGTCTAATCTAGCTGATTTTTTCATTTTGGACACCAGACAATTTCGAAGTAAAAAGACTGACCGTAATGGATACACTCCTCAAGCAACAATGCTTGGAAAGAAACAAAAAGATTGGTTTATAGAAAAATTATCTAAATCGAATGCCCCTTTCAAATTCATCATTTCTTCAGTGGCATTTAATACTTATAAAAAGAAAGACAAATGGTCCGACTTCGTCACTGAAAGAAATGAGATTGTGAATCATATAAAAAAAAATAATATTAATGGGATTGTGATTCTCAGTGCCGATCTGCACAAGGCGATTGCATTCTCCAAAAAAGGAACCAAAATCAGAGAATACACCGTTGGTCCTATTGCAGCCAAAAAAAATTGTAGCAAAAAAAAATATTACGAATCTAAAGGATATTTTTTTATGTGCGATAGCTATAATTACTTGATGATTGATATTTCAAAAGAGGAAGGTGAGCCTACAGCAGAAGTCAAATACTACGATGAGAAAAACAACTTAAGATTTAGAGAAAAATTCAGTTCTAATGAATAAAATTATTTAAAATTTGAATTTACAAGAGCAACCCCTGTCAAAGTAATGATCGCTCCAATAGGAACACGCCATGAAATTTTTTCAACTTTTCTAAGAAAAATAAACGAGAAAAAGACTGTTACCAGGGGAGAAGTCTGGACTAAGGAAGAAATCCTATATACATCCCCTTTCTGCAAAGCAGAAACATATAGAAGAACACCTACAGCGGCAAAGAATCCCATCAAAAAAAATGGTTTCCAAGCTGCTTTTATTCCAGGAATTAAGGATTTTCTTTTGAAAATGGAAGTAAAAGTAACAACAAGAATAAACGCAGAAAATGTGCCTATAAACGTAGCAGCGATAGGTTCTTTGAATAAACTCATTGCATGCCTCCAGGTAACAGAACCAATACCTGAAATCAAAGCTGCAGAAATAGGCCAAATAATATCTTTCCTTTTCCACTGTCCCTCTGTAGGAGAGAGAGAAATTAAGATCACTCCAAAAACTACAAACACCACTCCTAACAGGTGATACCATGTAGGTTCTTCCCCGAGAAAAAGAATCGCTAGAAAAGACGCAAATAAGGGTGAAGACCCTTTTATAGGAGCTGCTCTAGAAACTCCGATTTTTAAAATAGAGGTCAATAACAGAAGTGAAAAAAGTCCTGGCAAACAAATGCCTGCTATCATTACCCATAGATAATCAACACTTAAGGGAGGAAATTTTACTCCGGTCAAAACAATTACAGCAAATAGAATTACTGATGCAACTCCCCTTGTCATCGTTGTCCCAACAAATGCATTTGTCTTATGTATACCAAAACGACCGGCAAAATCTGCCATAGAAAAAATAAATGCTGATAAAATGGCGTAATAAAAAGCTAGATCAAAAACCAAAATATTCCCCATCTTTACAGGAGTTCTAAAAAATTATCAAAGAGAGCAGACTTGAAGTCTATCATTTAAAATAATATTATGTCCTACGTTTACAAATAATTTTTTAATGCTTCTAGAACTGGAGAAATAGAATGAAGTTTTCAATTTTTTATGTTCATGAAACAACTGATGGAAAATCTGAAAAACAGGCTTTTGATGAATTAATGGAACAATGTCAACTAGCAGATGATCTCGGATTTCATGGTGTCTGGTTTGCTGAGCATCATTTTTCTAAAGCTGGAGTAATGCCAGATCCGCTTCTCTGGTGTGCAGCAGTAGCACAAAAAACAAAAAATATCCGTTTAGGCACAGGGATCTCAATAATGTCTTTTCATAATCCTATACGACTCGCAGAACAAGCTGCGATGGTAGACGTCTTAAGTGATGGAAGAGTCGATCTAGGAATAGGCCGTGGTTCTCAACCTAAAGAATTTAAGTCTTTTAATGCAAAACCATCAGAGAGTAGAAGAAGATTGCAGGAGGGAGTAGAAATAGTCGGGAAATTGTTAGAAGGAGAGAAATTAACTTTTGATGGTGAATTCTTTAAGTGTAATGAAACTGAAATTTTTCCTCATCCAGTTCAAAAGCCTCGACCACCAATTTGGATAGCTGGAACTAGTCCTGAAACTTATGTTTGGGCGGGAGAAAACGGATTTAAAGTCATGGCCTCTGCGGGTTTTAAAGGACCCGAAGTATTTAGGGAAAAAATGGCTCTTTTCGTAGACGCTGTAGAAAGAAGCGGTGGAGATACATCCAATATTGACTACGCACTACTACACCGATGTATTGTTTGTGAAGATTTGGATAAAGATAAGTATATCCAAAATTTTGAAGAAAGTATGTCAAATTATCTTCGCTATAGAGCAGACGTCAATAAAGTTGAATTTCCAGAAGATGAATCACAACATCTTCAGAGAAATTGGAGTTATTCATTTTCGGTAAGTGACCTTCTCGATGGAGGCGGAGTAGTTGGAAATATCGAAGACAATATTCTTGAGATCAAAAGACTGCAAGAAGAATTCGGTCTCACAGATATATTAATGGGTATGTACGGTATAGGTGCAACACATGAACAAAAAATGGAAATTTTAGAAAAATTTGCAAACGAAGTTATGACTGAAGTATCAACTACATAAAACAATAGCCTCTTTACTAGAGAGTAAGTAAAGAGGCTATATAAAAAACAAACTTATTTTAATTTCTAGATAGAATCTAGAGCCTGAGATAAATCCCCTTTAATATCATCAATATGTTCAATTCCTATGGAAAGTCTTACGTACCCTTGAGTAACTCCCGTAGCAATTTGCTCATCTTCAGATAGTTGAGAGTGTGTCGTACTCGCAGGATGTATTGCAAGACTTCTTGAATCACCAATATTCGCAACATGATAAAACATTTTCAAAGCATTAATAAATTTTTGACCGGCTTCAAGTCCACCTTCTAACTCAAAACCTACCAAACCTCCATATGAACCATTTAGATAAGTGTCTGCTCTTTTCTTAAACTCACCATCCATAAGTCCTGGATAAATAACTCCGGACACTTTGTCATGATCTTTCAGAAAATTGGCCACTTCAAATGCATTACTACAATGTCTTTCTATTCTTAGTGGTAAAGTTTCAAGTCCTTGAAGAAATAAGAATGCATTGAAAGGACTTGTTGCTTGTCCCGAATCTCTCAATAGAGTGACCCTAGCTTTAATGATATACGCTACAGGACCAAGAGGTTCAGTAGCTTCTGTCCAAACAGCACCATGGTAACTTGGATCAGGTTGATTTAAATAAGGTTGCCTTTCTGGATGGGCTTTCCAATCAAAATTACCACTATCAATTACAATACCTCCAATAGAATTTCCATGACCTCCTATATACTTTGTGCAGGAAGAAGCAATAATCGCAGCACCATGTTCAAAAGGCTTACAGATACCATGAGCGGCTGTGTTATCCATGATTAAAGGAATACCAACTTCCCTCCCAATATCTGCTACTTCTTTAATTGGAAAAACTCTCAATTTTGGATTTGGTAAAGTCTCTGCATAAAAAGCTCTTGTTTTGTCATCAATTGCATTTCTGAAATTCTCTGGATGTTCAGGATCTACAAAACGAACTTCAATTCCCATCTGTTCAAGTTGATTTGCAAAAAGGTTCCATGTTCCACCATATAAATCTGTAGAACTAACTATATTATCACCCGATTGCGCAATATTTTGAACTGCTATCATAGAAGCAGATTGCCCGGATGAAACCGCGAGAGCTGCTACTCCACCTTCAAGAGCTGCTAAACGTTTCTCAAGAACATCATTTGTAGGATTCATAATACGAGTATATATATTTCCAAGTTCTTTTAGCGCAAATAAGTTTGATGCATGTTCAGTATTATCGAATTGAAATGAAGTAGTTTGATAAATAGGGACAGCTACTGCGTTAGTGGTAGGATCGCTTCTATGGCCAGCATGCAAAACAATTGTTTCATTATTTTTTGATTCGTAAGTCATAATTATATTCTCCTTTAATGAGAATCAATAAAAAAAAGGACGAAACAGGCCCTGTTCTTATTGAACATTTTAGTTAAAATAATAATGAGGATTTAACATAACGAATAAAGTTAGTCAAACAAAAATTTATGACTAAAAAAGAAAATTGATTTACCAGAATGATTTATTTAGACATTAACCATTCTAGCCATCCCATTGCAGGTATTTCTTCTGGAGTGATTAAAGAAGTTGAAGCGATAATATTTCCATTCATCTTTATGTTCAGAACACCAATTTTCTGTCCTTTTTTTAAAGGCGCTTTCAAAGATTTAGGCAAAACTATTTGAGTTTTGAATTCCTTTAATTTAATCCTTTTAATAACAAGAGCAATTGGTTCTGAAGTGACAGCTTTTATTTTATTCTTTCTTCCCCACGATACGGAAATCGTTTCACCAACAGATTGATGTTTTGCAAATAAACTATGCTTTTTAAATACCCTGAAACCACCAAGCAAGAGTTTCTTTGTCTCTCTGTCTCTTATTTTTTTATCTGAGGCTCCAAAAACTACCGAAATTAATCTCATTGCACCTCTTCTTGCAGTAGCGCATAGATTGAACCCTGACTTTGCATAATATCCTGTTTTCAGACCGTCTAAACCTTTAAATGTCTTTAATAATTTCCGATTTGTGTTGTAAAGACCAAACTTTCCATCCCTAAATGAATCTATTTGCCTCTTAGAGAAATCAAGAACCTCAGGAAATTTAACTAATTCGCGGGCTAAGATAGCCGTATCAAAAGCAGTTGTATAATCCTCTTCTCTTATAGAGTTTTTTGGTGGAAGTCCATGAACACTCGAGAACTTCGTATTATGCATACCTAATTTTTTAGCTCTTTCATTCATTAATTTGACCATCTCTTTTTGATCACCTGCAATATGTTCAGCTATTGCATAGGCAGAGTCATTTGCAGAAGCTATAGCTACTGTTTTTATCAATTCTCTGAGAGTAAAAACTTCTCCTTCCTTAAGATATACTTGACTACCTCCTATTCTACTTGCCTCAAGACTTATGTGTACTTTTTCATCAAATGAAAAAGTACCTTTTTTTTGTGCTTCGTAAGCCAAAAGAAGTAACATCATTTTTACAATAGATGCCGGGATCATTTTCTCGTTAGATTTATACTCTTTAAGAACTTTTCCGGTTTCCGCTTCGACTAAAATAGAGGCTTTGTATTTTCTCAGATTATCGATTTTCGTTTCTGAAAAAACAAAATTTGTAAAAACAAAATTGCAAATGAAAAACGAAATTAGAATATTAATGACACGAAAAGACTTTTTTTTAGAAATTTTCAAAACTCACAACCTAAAATTTAAATTTTATCAGCTAATAAAATTCTTTTATTTATATAGAATATTCTTAAAATCTTAACAATTGATTCTGAAAAAATCCTGAAGTAAATAAAATTTAATTTTGTTTATTTCTTTTTTAAAGACCCTCCGTAACCTTCAGAAACCAAAGCGTCTATCATTTTTCTTGCGTTAACTTTCTTTTCATTAAATTTCACAACTGCTTCTTTGCGTTCAAAAGATACTCGTGCCTTTTTCACTCCATCGAGTTCTTCCAGAACTCTCTTAACCCTTACAGGTCATGATGAAGGTCAGGTCATACCAGTAATATTTAAAATTATTTCAGCAGCAAAAAGAGAAACACTCATTATCAAAGTAACAAAAACAAAAGTAAGATAAAAAGAAATTTTTCTAAACATCTATATAACTATCCTTTCAAATTAAGACCAAAAGTTAAAATTAAGTGGTTACCTATCGGAATTACATCAAACTTCTCAAATAATCAATGCCAAGTTTTGCGGCTGTTTCAAAATCGGGAACCATCTTTATTTGCAAAGATAGATACCCTTCATAATTAATTGACTGCAAAGAACTTATTAAATCACTCCAAGGGATATGTCCATTGCCAGGATATAACCTATTATTATCAGCAACATGAATAATACCAAGATGATCTTTAGAATCAAAAAAACTTTCAGAAAATGAAGTGTCTTCCACATTCATATGAAAAGTATCGAGCATAATTCCAATACCTGGACTATTGATTTCTTTAATAAATTCCATTCCATCCTGAGCAGTAAAACCAAAATTGACACTAAACCTATGCTGAGGCTCAAATAAAACTCGAGTTCCTTTACTTGCAGCATAATCGGAAGATTCCTTAAAAGCATCGTGCATCCACTTCAAGGATTCCTCACGTTCTTCCCCCACACTTAATTTTCCTCTAAAAGACCCCACTATTACTTCAACACCGTAAAAAGATGCAGCATCTAAACATCCTTTCAGACGTTTCATAGCTACCTTCCTTATATTTGGATCAGGATGACAGAGCCACACTTTATCTTGATAACTAATTCCAGCAGTATGAACGCCAGCTACTTCCATTCCACGACTTTCCACTTGTTTTTTAATCAAGTCAAAATCTAGTTCATCCGGTTTACGCATTGAAACTTCTACACCATCATAACCAAGTCTTGAAAGCACATCTAAATTTTCTTCAAAATTACCTTGAATGGCTGGAAGTAGAGGTGTATCAACCTCACTACTTGCTACTTGGAAGCTTATTTTCATTTTAAATTTTCTCCAATTCAAAAAATTTACTAAGCAATTATAAATAAGATATAATTTATAACTGTAGTACATAAAATAATACGAGTTCAAGGTGAGATTATGTCAAACAATTTTGAAATTGAACAACAAATCGAACAAAAACTTTCTATCACG
>CAZLCI010000058.1:0-12620 GCA_964558115.1 uncultured Nitrospinaceae bacterium
AATCACAAACTTTTCCACTTATTTTTTTTCCAATAAATTCTATTGCCTTATCAATAAAACCGTTTATCCCATCTAAAAATTTGACAAAGTTATCCATAGATTCCTCCAAAATTCAAAGATTTAGTAATTGGTATTTTCACAATAAATGGATCTACTTTAGGGCAGATAAAGAGAAATGGTAAATAAGAAAAATTGTTACATTTATACTAATACATTATCTACAATAGCGCTGAATAGTCTCCGTTCCCAAATAATATCTATCACCGTATTCGTCAACTTCATAGACTTCTCTTTCGTAGATACAAATTCTTTTATAGGGATAATAGGTTCTTGTATAGTTTCTGTGGGGCTGAGAAAGAAGATTCCCAAGTAGGATTCCACCTAAGATAGCAACTGCAATTCCATTGTTATGACGATGGTGGTGATGTCTATGCCATCTTCCAGCAAAAGCAGAAGAAGTGACTAGAGAAATAGAAAGGAACAGTATTATGAGAACAAATATTTTCTTCATTTCAAATACCTTTCATGGCTTAAGAGAAGAAAATTGGAGCGGGAAAAGGGATTCGAACCCTCGACCTTCGCGTTGGCAACGCGACGCTCTACCACTGAGCTACTCCCGCATAAATCACAGCAATAGGTAACTACAGATTCAACCTTTAAGTCAAGTCCCATAGTTTGAAATTTAATCATGAGAGACAGCCACCGCTTGAATTTCCACCATCATTTCTGGTCTCGCAAAACCACTGACAGTAATAAGAGCACTACCAGGAAAACCATCCAGAAAATATTGTTTCCGTAATTCTGTGAGTTTATCACCGTTTCTCACATCTTTAATAAAAACCGTCATAGTTACGATATCGGCAAGTTTTCCGCCTGCCATAGCAAGATTTCTTTCTATTTGACGAAATGTAGCATGTACCTGAGACTCAAAATCACCATCTAGATTATTCCCATCTTCATCTTGCCACATTCCTACTCCTGCCAGCCAAATTTGCCTTCCGCCAGTCGTAACTACTGCGGGAGAAAAAGATCTATCCTCTTGCCATGTCCCCTTAAAATATTCCCTATGCATTTGATTTCCTTTCAAAATATGAAATCAATTAGATAAATGCTTTGTTTTAATCTTTTATTTTCATTACATACCAAAGTCCTAGCAACATACAAAAGCTATAGAAAAAATAGCTTGAATCCAACCCTACCTCACTAGCAATAACACCTCCTATTAGAGGAGAAATAAAATTTAATCCATGGCAGGTATAAATGAACCCTACTGAAGAAGTTAAAACTTTTTCATCCGCAAAATCTGCAGTAGCGGTGAGAATTATCGGACTCACATGACTTACAGCACCTATCAAAACAAAAACAACAATGAGTTCTGTTGGCGTTCTTGTAAAAGGCATTGCGAAAACTAATAACCCTGCAATGAAAAATGGCACCATGAGGGCACATCTTGCACCTACTCTGTCGTAAAGATATCCCATCAAGGGTTTTGAGATCGCTCCTAAAACAAAATGTATGGAAATAGCAATTCCAATTAGTTGTATTTCTATATTTCTGGAAGCAGCAAGCAACGGGAAAAAACCGACTGTACCTTTCGTACACATCCCTCTCAACATATATGCAATTGCAAGGATAATTACTCTCTTATTACGAAAAACATCTCTTAAAATTTCTTTAATATTTAATTTTTGAACATCTTTCTTATCAATAACTTCGGAAAAACGTAGATAAATAAGATATAAAATGAAAATAGTTGGCAAGACACAAATAACGACGGCAAAACGCCATCCTAAAAATACAGCAAAGAAGGTCATAAGTACCGGCAAAATAGCCATACCAACATTGCCGCCCAACCCATGAATAGAAATCGCAAACGCACGATTCTCCTCAAATCTCCTCGCCACCATCGATGTGCCACAAGGATGATAAACAGAATTCCCAGCACCTACTAAGAAAGTAATTAATAATAGAAAATAAAAACTAGAAATAATGCCCACAAAAAGATATGAAATTGTAGCCAAAAGCATACCACCCAAAAGGATTGCTTTTCTTCTCCCTGTAAAATCGGAATAAATTGAAAGAGGATACTGAAACATCAAGACAGAGAGACTCAAAGAACTAAGCAGTATCCCAGACTGTACTGGGGTAAGACTAAATTCTGCAACTATTAAAACTAGTACCGGAACCATCAAATTAGAGAACCCATCACTCATTCCATGCGCAGAACTTATAAGACCTAGATCGAAAGAATCTCTAAGTTTCCAATTTCTCAAAACTTTTTTTCGTGATATTTTCTCTGTCAATTCAGATCTTTCCAAGACGGAATAATGCCAAACCCATCAGCTTCTTTAATCGCTCGACAAATCGCCTGTCCTACTACAAATTTTGCGGCTTCTCCTACCACATCTAACGATTCTTCGAATTTTCCATTAGAAAGCGCAAAGACAACATCTCCATCTACTGTCGTATAGGAAGGACGAACAGAAAGAATCAAACCATTTGCAGCCATCTGAGAAAGTTTATGAGTCTCATTCTTATTTAAATTTACGTTAGTTGTTACAGCTACCAAAGTTGTATTTTCAACCGTTGTCCCAAATCCTTCTGTAGGACGACCGCGCAATCTTAAATACTCTTCCGTATCTACAAATTTTTTATTCTTGCAATCTTTTAAAGGAGATGCAATTTTTATATTACTCGTATATTCGTAAATAGATCCATATGCATTTACAACCGCCAGTGCACCAACTTTACCTCCAGATGGAAGAGAACAACTAGCCGTTCCCAATCCTCCTTTCATTGCTCCACTTTTTCCTAGTAGCTTTGCGACTGTAGCACCTGTACCAGCTCCGACACTACCTTGAGAGCCTTCCTTAGAAAAAGAATTGACACAGGCATCGTATCCCATTTTTGGAGATGGCCTTACTTTTCCATCTCCAAAATTCAAATCAAAAAGAACACTTGATGCAACTGTTGGAACTGTATGAATACCTGCCTTGAAACCTCTTCCTTGTTCTTCTAGAAACTGCATCACTCCATCCGATGAAGCCAATCCGTAGGCACTTCCACCAGTAAAAACAAGAGCATCAATATTGCCAACGAGATGTTCCGCACGAAGAGCATCAATTCCTCTGGTTGCAGTAGCTGTTCCTCTCAATTCACAGGAACCTACTGTACCTTCAGGACAAAGAATCACACTAACTCCTGTGTATGCATCAAGATTAGAAGCATGTCCTAAACGAAACCCTTCTATATCTGTTATACATCCAGAAAATATTTTCTCTTTCAAAATGGCCCTTCTTTAAAGAGGAATACTTTGAGGCAAAGAGCCTGTTTCAAGGTATGTATCTATAACTTGCCTGTAATGATCAGAAGGTACTGCGCCTACGATAAGCATTTTGTCATTCGCAACCACAGAAGGAATTCCAGTTATTCCTCTATTAGTGGCATCTAAAAATTCTCTACTAGCTTTCTCTTGCAGACCATCCCCCTGCATATCATCATGGTATCTATCCATATCTAATCCGCTTTTTTCGGCAACTTCATGTACCACTTTTTCATCAGAAACATTTCTGCTCTCATTAAAAAATGCAGACAAAAGATTCATATGAAAAGTATTCCAAATCTCTGCACCCTGAATACGTGCGGCAATTCCTGCCTTTGCTGATGGCATAGAACAATTGGGAAATTTCTCATCGGAATCCCATAAACGAAAATCTCCAGATTCTTCTTGAGAAGTAGCATTTGTCCAACCAGTAATTCTGTATTCATTAAAAACTGCCGTAGGATCAGGCTGAGGACGAAGCATAAATACTCGATATTGCACGTCAAGTTTGTCACCATACTCTTTCTTTAAATTGTTCAACCGAACGGCTGAATTGAAACACCATGGTCACAAAAAATCACTATACACAGTAAAAAACATTTTAGAATGTTCCATCTTCACCTCCAGCTATTCTTTTTATATTAATTCTTTTGGAATTTTATTTAAATTTTCTACTCCGTTTGGAGTCACAAGTAAATCGTCTTCAAAACGTATGGTGAACTTTTCATGACGTACTCCAGGTTGAATAGAAACGACCATACCTGCCTCTAGAACTACATCGGGATGATGATTATCTGGGGGATCATGGAAAGGGCCTAATCCTAAACCGTGGAAAGAGAATCTCCAATGTGGAAATGAATGACAATTGCTACCGTATCCCATGCTTTCCATTTCACAAATTGCAAAACTCGCTACTTCTTTATGCTGAATTCCTGGTTTTATAAAATCCATCAATTTTCCGTGTACTTCATACAAATCATTAGCGATTTTCTTTTGTTCGTCTGTAGCGTTACCTACTGTCCATGTTCTTGTCATGTCCGAGCTATACCCTTTATAAATACATCCTAGGTCAACCATGACTAAGTCATTCTTTTCAATTTTCTTCCACTCAGAGGCAAAAGCTCTATAGTTCGCGGTCCTAATACCAGATTGACACATTGTCTCCACTTCCCTGATTGCGCCACCCTTTCTCATCTCAATTTCTACTTCCCTTTGGACTTCTATCTCTGGCACCCCAGGTTTCGCAACCTCCATAGCAACTCGCATAGAGGATTCTCCTATTTCCACAGCTTTTCTTATCAACGAAATCTCTTCAGGATCTTTAACAGATCTAGTCAAATTAAATACATCAGAGGCATGGTGAAATTTTGCTGTTGGCAGAACATTTTCTAATTTTCTATAGGTACTGATAGTACAACACTCGTCTTCCAGTCCAATATTTCCATTGTCTACCTTCTTCTCTCTAAGAACCTCTGCTAAATACTCCATTGCACCGAGTGTGGACTCTTTATCAAAAGCTCTTACATCTTCTAGCCAAGTCCCCTCTTTGATTGCGTTGTAAACTAAAAATCCACAGAGAAAAATTGGTGGTTCCTTTTCGTCTCTAAAAATAATCAAAGGAGATTCTGTCGACGAATCAAGGCTCAATGGATACCAGGGCAGATGGTGATAAAAACCTGAAACATAATACTGATTAGGCCATAAATGAACTAACATACAATCTAGATTTCTCTTGTCCATTTGAGATCTCAAACGATCAAGACGTGCATTAAAATCAAAATTTGTCTGAAATATATTCTTCATTATCTCCACCCTACTTTCTTTTGTTTTGTAGTTAATAGAACATCTACAAAATCTTTACTTATACAATCTAGCCCAGAGATAATCCGAACGGAATTTCCCTTGGACAGAAGAAAATCTAGTTGGCAGGGGTTCAAGTTGAACTCTTACATGTTTCCCAATAAAAGAGTCTGGGGCATCAGAAACTACTCTAACATAGTTATCGGTTAATCCGGAAAGTAAGCCTTCTTTATTCTTTGACTCAAATAGCACTTCCGCATTTGTTCCTGTTTGTGAAGCTACGAATGCAGACCACTTTCTCTGTCCAAGGATTCGAAGTTCATGTGCCCTTCTCTTCTTTTCCTTAGAGTCTACTGCAAAATTAATAAGCGAGGAATCTGTACCTTCTCTTTCGGAATAAGGAAAAACATGCAAATAAGCAATAGGACTTTCTCTAACCCAATCCAAAGTCTTATTAAAGGCGGCCCGAGTCTCTTCTGGAAAACCAACAATAAAATCTCCTCCAAGACATGCACCAGGAACAGAAGAAGTAATTTCATTAAATCTTCTAGTACATCTATCTATTTTATAATTGCGTCTCATTGCACTTAAAACCAAATCATCTCCACTTTGAACAGGGACATGAAAATGTCTACAAAAATAAGGAGATTGATTTCCTTCATTTCTTGAAAATGTATTTTTAGAAACAACTCTAACCAACTCTTTAGTCACTTCTCCTGGTTCTACTGAAGAAAAACGTATTCTCACAAGATCTTCTACGTTCAAAAGTGCTTCTGAAAGTTTGCTTAGACTTAATCTTGGCCTAAAGTCTTTTCCGTATGCTCCCAAATGAATCCCCGTAAGAACTATTTCCCTGTGGCCATTTGACACAAATTCCCTTGCATTATTTATACAGTCTTCCAAGCTAAGAGACCGACTAGGTCCTCTAGCAATTGTTGTAGCACAAAAGGAACAGGAAAAATCACATCCATCCTGAACTTTCATAAACGCTCTTGTCTGACTTTCGAAACATGGAAAGGATGAATCCTCTGGTTTCATCTCTCTTTGAATCTCACCTACGCGAACCTCTGGAAAGGAATTCGAACTCATCTCTTGAACTAACTGATTCGGAAGATCTAATTTTTCACTATTTCCAAGAAGCATATCTACTTCAGGGATAGACATCGATTTGATATTTGCCTGCGGGGAACAACCAGCTATGATTACTGACGCTCCATTCTTCGCTAATCTTCTAGCTCTCCTAGCTAATTTCTTGGTTTCTCTATCTGCCTCAGATGTAACGGTACAAGAATTCACAACATACACATCTGCCTGTTCATTAAATGGGACCAAATCAAAACCAGCCAGGGAACATTTATGTCTCATTGCCTCCCCTTCAGCATGATTTAATTTGCAACCAAGGCTAACGAGTGCAAGTCGTTTTCTTTTTAAATTTTTAGAAGAAGTATGCAAGTTATTTTCCCTAAATTTTCAAGAAAAATTATTAAATTTAGTTATAATTGTCTTACTTTAAACGAAACTGCAAGTGCGTTACGACTTGACGTTCACAATTCCTATTGATAGTGTTTGTTCGTCTGTTTCATATCATTAGAATTGCAAATCTTGATACAGGCTATTTTTTTATTATAGCTTGGAATTAAGATTTATTTCACTACAAGGAGAAAACTGGCGATGAAGGGTTTTGATTTTGTAACGCCAAAAACAATTAACGAAGTTTTAAATACCGCAAAAAAATCAAAAAAAGTAAAGTTCATTGCTGGAGGCACAAACTTTCTTCCAGAATTGCGACATCAACATGATGGCCCTGCTGATATTGTTATCGATTTAATGAGAGTAAACTCTTTACGAGGAGTGAACGTTTCTAAAAAAACTACTAGCCTCGGTGCTCTCACAACTATTACGGACCTAATTGAAAATAAAGACCTCAATAAAAATGCTCCAATTCTAGGAGCTATGGGTGCAAAATTTGCTGGTCCTGTTATCAGGAACAGAGCAACTGTAGCAGGAAATATCATTGATGGTGGACCTGCGGCTGACGCAGTACCACCCCTTCTTGCACTAAGGGCAACAGTAACTTTAGCAGGTCCAAGAGGAAAAAGAACTGTAGCACTGGACAAGTTTTTGCTAGATTACCGCAAAACGGATATTAAAAAAGGCGAGTTGATAACTCGTATTTCATTTCCTACACCTTCAAAAAATCATAAATGGGGATACTATAAATTAGCAAGAAGAAATGCGATGGCAATTACAGTCGTAGGAGTAGCCGTTTTACTAGAAACTAGTGGAAAAACTATTAAGAAAGCATCTATTTCCCTTGGTTCTGTGAATGCATGTCCTATCCGATGTTATGAAGCTGAAAAACTACTAGAAGGTCAAAAAGCAGATGCCCAATTGATTCAAAAAGCTTCTGAGTTGTGCAAAAAAGCATCAAGCCCAATAGATGACATCAGAGCTTCGGCAAAATATAGGAAATTAATGAGTGAGGTGCTTCCAAGAAGACTTATGTCTCAGGCACTTAACATTCAAATTGAAAAATAAATTTTAGAAGTTGGGCAAAATAAATTGTTACAAGGAGAGCAAGAATGCCATCAACAGCAAAAAGAACAAAGTCCGCGTCATCTTCTAAAAAGAAGACAGCCAAGGCAACTAAGTTCAAACTCCCTAAGAAATATCCTGTTTCTTTCAATGTTAATGGGGAGAAAGTAGAAACAGAAACATATGCACATACCAGTTTGCTTTATTTGCTTAGAGACCTAGGGTTCACAGAAGTTAAAAATGGATGTGAAGCAGGAGACTGCGGCGCTTGCACAATACTCTTTGATGAAGTTGCTGCAAATGCATGTTGTATTTTAGGCGTCCAAGCAGATGGCAGAGATATAGAAACCGTAAAAGGTATAGGAACTATAGACAATCTTCATCCAATCCAAGAAAAATTTATAGAACATGGAGCAATTCAATGTGGTTTTTGTACTCCGGGCATGATTGTTTCTGCGAAGGAATTACTCGACAAGAACCCCAAACCAACAAGAGAAGAAATAAAGGCAGGAATTGCGGGTAACTTATGTCGATGTACAGGATATGTAAAAATCATTGATGCAATTGAAGCTGCTTCAAAAATTAAACCATCCAAGAAGGGCAAATAAATTTGACTGCAAACCCAACAAAAGGAAGCAAGAAAAAAACTAAGAAGACCTCGAATTTTTCTACTGTTCAATCTGTAGAAGACTCACTCAGAAATCTGGATTACATTGCTGACAAGACTTTATCCACTACTCTTTTTTTATCATCCCAACTTCAAAAACCTCTTTTTTTAGAGGGTGAAGCAGGTGTAGGAAAAACTGAGTTAGCAAAAGTTCTTGCCTCTTCTTTAGACACAGAACTTATCCGCCTTCAGTGTTATGAAGGACTCGATTCAAATTCTGCACTATATGAATGGAATTATGCTAAGCAATTACTCCATATTAAAATGGAAGAAGGGCAAGAAAATTCTTCATCAAAAAAAGTAGAAAGAGATATTTTCAGTCAAGATTATCTAATTGAACGTCCACTTCTTAGAGCATTAATACAATCTAAGGAAAAACCCGTTGTTCTTTTAATTGACGAAATTGATAGATCTGATGAAGAATTTGAAGCATTTTTACTGGAAATACTTTCTGATTTTCAGATTACTATTCCTGAAATGGGCACAGTCAAAGCCGAAAACAAACCACTTGTTATTTTAACCAGTAATAGAACAAGAGAAATCCACGACGCTTTAAAAAGAAGATGTTTGTATCTATGGGTAGATTATCCATCTTTTGATAAAGAAGTAGAAATTATTTCTACAAAAGTTCCGGAGATTTCTTCTAGTTTAGCTGAACAAATCACTAGATTTATGGGACAGGCTCGGCAAATGGATTTTTACAAAAGACCCGGCGTAGCAGAAACTTTAGATTGGGCACAAGCACTATTGGCCTTAGAAAAGAAAAAATTAGATGAAACTGCAGTTTCAGAAACAATTGGATGCATTCTTAAATATCAGGATGACATCAAACGCATCAACGAAGAAGAAGGTGGCCTAGAGAGAATGGTTGCATCATCTCAATCCTCATCAGATAGCTAATCCATGGCAGTAATCAAACCAGTCATTACTGGCTCCGTTAAAAGACGACGAATACGAATTCCAGGTAAAGGATTCCGTGGTGAAGTAATCGGATTTTGTAGAATTCTTCGAAGAAGTGGAATGAAGATTACTTCTGGTCATATCATCGATCTATTTAGAAGTCTGGACAATCTAGATATAACCAATATTGAAGATATCTATATCGCAAGCAAAACGAATCTTGTTGCTAGCCAAGAAGAATCTGCTATCTTCGAAGCCGTTTTTCGTCAATATTGGTTTGATGAAAAAGGAAGTTCGAGTACCGATGCAGAATCTGCTGAAGTAGATTCGCAATTTGAAGACGAAGGAGAAGGAGATTCGGGCGAAGGATCTAGTCAAGGTGAAGAAGGAGATACTGAAGCAGAGGGCCAAAGTAACGAAAATCCTGGCCTCCCTCAAGAGGAAGATTCTGAAGAAGGCGGAGAACCTGGTGAGGCAGGTGAAGAGGATGATGGCATCGCTTCCTATAGCCCTTCCGAAACATTATCCGACAAAGACTTTTCCTCATTAGAAGTAGATCAGATCGCACAACTTCGGAGACTTATCGCACAACTTATCCCTAAACTTGCTACTAAGATTAGTAGACGCAGAAAACCAGACATGCGTTCAAGTGAAGTCGACATGAGAAGAAGCGTAAAAAAAAGTGTGCGAACAGGGGGAGAAGTCTTAAAACTATATCGAAAAAAAAGAAAAATACAAAAAACACAAATCATTCTAATTTGCGATGTTTCTGGATCTATGGATAGTTACAGCCAATTCCTAATTCAGTTTCTCTATAGCCTACAAAGTGAAATCAAATCTTTAAGAACTTTTGTTTTCAGCACAAGACTATCTGATGCTACCCCATATCTTCGACATAAAGATGTAAATCAAGCACTGAAGAGGCTATCTCTTGAAGTTCACGACTGGAGTGGAGGAACGCAAATAGGAAATTGTCTTAAAACATTTAATTTCGATTATGGACGAACTATTTTAAATAGCAGAACAATTGCAATCATTATTTCTGATGGCTGGGATCGTGGTGATACGGATTTATTGTCAGAGGAAATGGAACGACTCAGAAAAAAATGCCATAAATTAATATGGTTAAATCCCTTGCTTGGAAGCCCTGGATATAGACCTATCGATAGAGGTATGAGAACTGCGTTACCTTATTGTGATGAATTTATGTCAGCTCATAATCTTGATAGCCTTATTGTAATGACAAATAAAATTGCTCAAATTTAGGAAATTCATCAATCATGGCAAAACTGCTTATATATACTGCAGACGAATCTTTAGGAGATGCTCTAGAAAGAGCATTACGTAGAGAAGGGCATTTTTGTAGTACCGTGGTTGAAGAAGAATCTGCTCTGTCAGGTGTTAAAAATCACGGTCTTTCTCTTGTATTGTTAGATGATGCACCTGCATTACCTAAGGTTTCAGAAATTAGAAAATGGACTACTCTGCCAATACTGCTTATGTCGGAAACAGGACGTCTTATCAATATAAGTACTCCATTCCAACCAGACGATATAATCACAAAACCAATTCGTGAAGAGGAATTGATTTTACGTGTAAAAAACCTTTGCATAAAAAAAGATAATCAAAACCATTCAATGAACGTGAATACCAATAAAGAAGGATTGTCAGTAGACGAAGATAGATACGAAATAAGACTAGACGGAGATATTATTGATTTAACTTTCCGCGAATTTGAACTTTTAAAGCATTTGATACAAAATCCAGAAAGAGTATTTGATAGAGAACAACTTTTAAACCTAGTATGGGGATTTGATTACATCGGAGGCCCAAGAACAGTAGACGTTCATGTAAGAAGAATCCGTTCTAAAATTGAGGCAAAAGGAAGGAACTACATTAAAACTATTAGAAATGTTGGTTATAAATTTATAAAGGACGAAGAAGACTAATTCCTTTAAAGAATATTTAACACATAAAAGTAGGAGCACCCGTGAATAATGATGATACAAATCTAGACAGAGAATTTGTCCTCAAACAAGCCAGAGAATTAGAAGTACGATTTATACGTTTATGGTTTACGGACATCCTCGGTTTTCTTAAAAGTTTTGCGATTACTACAGAAGAACTTGAAACTGCCTTGTATGACGGACATTTATTTGATGGTTCCTCAATAGAAGGATTTAGCCGTATCGAAGAAAGCGACATGTTCGCACATCCTGATCCAACAACCTTCTGTGTACTTCCATGGCGCCCACAGGACGGTGGAACCGTAGCAAGAATGTTCTGTGACATTAAACTTCCTGACGGTTCATCCTATGACGGAGACCCAAGAAACGTTCTTCGAAAAACTCTTCAAAAAGCAAATCAAAAAGGCTACACCTTCTATACAGGAATGGAATTTGAACATTACTATTTCAAATCGGCAGAACCGCCATTAGAAACACTTGATAAAGGTGGTTACTTTGATCTTACTCCTCTTGATGTTGCAAGCGATATACGAAGAGAAACAGTTATTACTCTTGAAAAAATGGGGATAGGTGTAGAATACAGTCATCATGAAGTAGGACCAAGTCAGCACGAAATTGATCTTAGATACAGTGATGCTCTTACTATGGCAGACAATGCCATGACCTACCGACTGGTCGTGAAAGAAGTTGGTTTAAGACATAACGTGTACGCAACATTTATGCCAAAACCTTTGAGTGATTCTAACGGAAATGGAATGCATACTCATTTATCACTATTTAAAGGCTCTCAAAATATCTTCTTCGATGGAAACAAAGAAGACGGTCTTTCTGATATTTGCCAATCCTTCATAGCTGGATTGCTAAAACATACACCAGAAATGACATTGATATTCAACCAATGGCTAAATAGTTACAAAAGACTAGTTCCTGGATTTGAAGCACCTATTTATGTTTCCTGGGCACATAAAAACAGAAGTGATCTTATACGTATCCCTAGTATCCGCAAAGGAAGAGATTCTGATACGAGAATAGAAATACGTTCTCCTGACTCTGCATGCAATCCTTATCTTTCTTTTGCATGTATGCTCGCCGCTGGACTGGAAGGAATTGAAAAGAATTATGAACCGATAGACCCTGTAGAAGAAAATGTTCACGAATTGTCAGAAGAAGACCGTAAATCTAGGGGAATCGCTACCCTTCCCTCTGATCTAAACGAGGCAATCAAACTCGCAGAAAACAGTACGCTTATGAAAGAAACTTTCGGAGAAGAACTACACTCAAAGATCATTGCAAACAAAAAACTAGAATGGGAACGATCTCGAAGACAAGTTACTGACTTCGAGTTAGAAAATTATCTTACTATTCTTTAAAACGTATTTCTGATCTTTAGTTACTCGAACAGAAATCTCACAAACTTCTATTCTAGTTT
>CAZLCI010000059.1:0-12349 GCA_964558115.1 uncultured Nitrospinaceae bacterium
TGTAGTCACGGTCCCAGCTTATTTTAATGATAGCCAAAGACAAGCTACTACAGATGCAGGAAAAATCGCTGGATTGAATGTCCTTCGTATAATTAATGAACCTACTGCGGCTGCTTTAGCGTATGGTTTAGATAAAAAACAAGACCAAACTATAGCTGTTTATGATTTTGGTGGTGGAACTTTTGATGTTTCCATCCTTGAAGTTGGAGATAACGTTGTTGAGGTTAAAGCGACTAATGGAGATACCCATCTAGGTGGTGATAATATAGATCAGCAAATTATAGAATGGTTGGTTGATGAGTTTAAAAAAGATCAAGGTATTGATTTATCTACTGATCCTATGGCTTTGCAGAGGTTACGTGAAGAATCTGAGAAAGCTAAGATTGAACTTTCTAGCTCAATGGAAACTGATATTAATCTTCCATTTATTACAGCTGATTCTTCTGGACCTAAACATTTAAATATTAAAATTTCTCGATCTAAGTTAGAGCAACTTGCTGGAGAATTGGTAGAAAGAACACTTATTCCTTGTCGTCAATCTTTAAATGATGCAAATCTTCAACCGGGAGATATAGATGAGGTCGTTTTAGTTGGTGGTTCAACACGTATGCCCCTTGTTCAGGAAACAGTAAAGAAATTTTTCACTAAAGAACCTCATAAAGGCGTGAATCCAGATGAAGTTGTTGCAGTTGGTGCGGCGGTACAGGGTGGCGTTTTAGCGGGTGATGTTAAAGATGTTCTCTTATTGGATGTTACCCCACTATCACTTGGTATAGAGACTTTAGGTAACGTTTGTACGAAACTCATTGAGCGTAACACGACAATTCCCGTTAAAAAAAGTGAAACATTTTCTACCGCAGCCGACAATCAAACTTCTGTAGAGGTACATGTTCTTCAGGGAGAGAGAGAGATGGCTTTAGATAATCGTAGTCTTGGAAAATTTCATCTTGTGGATATTCCTTCTGCTCCGCGTGGGGTGCCACAAATAGAAGTTACCTTTGACATAGATGCTAATGGAATAGTTAATGTTTCAGCAAAAGATTTAGGTACGGGTAAGGAACAAGCTATTACGATTACAAGTTCAAGTGGTATTTCTGAAGAAGAAATAAATAATATGGTCAAAGATGCTGAAGAAAATGCTGGAGAAGATAAAAAACGTAGAGAGTTAGTAGAGTCTAGGAACAACGCAGAATCCCTTGCCTACAGTACAGAGAAAATGTTAAGCGAAAGCAATGACAAGATTTCTGAGGAAGATAAAAAAGCTATAGAAGATGCTATAGCAGAGGTTCGTAAAGTGCTCGAAAACCAAGAAGCCACTATAGAAGAAATTGATTCATCGAAAACAAATTTGGAAACAGCGTCACATAAATTGTCTCAGGCGATGTACGAAGAAGCTAGTAAACAAGCAAATACAGATTCTGAAGATCCATCTGCAAATACAGAAAATGGAAATAAAACAGGTGGTGATGATGGTGATGTAGTAGATGCAGAATTTGAAGAAGTTAAAAAAGACAAATAATTTTATTCTAATTTTTTATCTTTCAGGAAATTTGTATGTCGAAACGGGACTATTATGAGATTTTGGGAGTAAATAGAGATGTGTCTTCTGAACAATTAAAAAGATCATTTAAAAAACTTGCGAGAAAGTATCATCCTGATGTAAATCCAGGGAATAAATCTGCTGAAGAGCGTTTTAAGGAAATAAGCGAGGCTTATGCAGTTCTTTCCGATGTTGAAAAAAGACGTAAATACGACACTATGGGACATGCTGCATTTTCTGGAGGTAATCCATGGGAAGGCGGAATAAATATGGAAGATATCTTAAAAGACATAGGTATAGGAGATATCTTTGGTAGTTTTTTTGGTGGTCAACGTGGGAGAACTTCCTATCGTTCCTCAAACTGGGGTCCTCAAGTCAATACAAAAGGAGAGGATGTAAATTATTCCATGGAAGTTGGTTTCGATGATGCTCTACGTGGCCTCGAAACTGTCGTAACAGTTCCGAAGAATATTATTGACAATGGTGTACTCAGAAGAGCAACAGAAAGAATTAAAGTAAAAATACCTGCTGGTGTTTCTAATGGTTCTCGGATTAGATTAACAGGCAAAGGAGAGCCTTCTCAGAGTGGTGGGAAAAATGGCGATCTTTATATTTTAACTAAGGTAAGTACACATCCTTATATTGAAAGGAAAGGAGATAATTTATATATTGATCTTCCTCTGACTCTGGGTGAACTTTCTTTAGGTACTCGTGTAGAATTAGAAACTTTCGAAGGAGTAACGAAAGTTACAATTCCTCCTGGGACTCAAAATGGACAAAGGTTACGGCTAAATGGTAAAGGCGCACCTCAAATGAAGGGAACTGGGAAGGGAGATCTATTTGTAGCAGTAAATTTGAAACTTCCTGAAAGAATTGACGAAAAAAGTAAAGATTTAATTCGAGAATTTGAAAGATTGAACCCAATTGATCCTAGAGAAGGAATGAATATTTCACGAACTTAATGGGGATAAGGTCTTGGTGCGTAGGAGCAGGAAACAAGTAAGATATACTATAAGTACTGTTGCTGAAATGTTCGAAATACATCCACAGACCTTGAGAATGTATGAACGTGAAGGATTAATTGAACCGATGCGAAGTGAGGGAAGAACTCGTCTTTATGAAGAGAAAGATTTAGAAAAATTGGAGATTATTTTAACACTTACTAGAGATATGGGAATTAATTTGGCTGGAGTTGAAGTGATTATAGAATTACGTCAAAAACTACATTTGGCTATAGAAAGACTTGAGCAGATGGAAGAGGTTTTAAGTAGCGATGCTTTTGAGGAATTTCGTCAAAAAATTGAAAATGCAACTCCTGACATGAATGCTCTTATCCCATCTATAGGAGCGAAACTTATGAAACTTAAAAGAAAGAAATAACCGAAATATAATTTGATATGCTGTTTCCGTTTTGCGGCATTCGTAAATATTTTTAGATTGCAAAGTTTCTAACTTTTGGAGGTTGTTTGATGCAAGAAGAGAATGTTGATTCTAACGATGATGAAAAATCACCTTTAGAAGAGAATAGTATTTCTTCTGACGCTAAAGATCACGATGATTTAAAAGAGAACCAGAAAGAAGAAGAAAAAGCTCGTGTGAATGATCGTAGACGTTTTAAATCAGAAGAAGATTCAACTGAAGAAGATGAAGAAAAGGATGAATCACCGTCCTTAGTGCCAAGTTATGTTGAAATTTTAGAGCAAAAGGTTTTGATCGCAGAAGAGAAACTTCAAGAACATATAGCAAGGGTTAATAAAGAATCTAAAGAGTTTAGAATGCGTCAAGAAAAGGATTTAGAGAGAAGAAGTCAGCAAGTAAAAAAAGAATTGTTTACTAGCTTATTGAGTATTGGCGATGATTTGTCTAGAGCCAATCAAGCGTTACAAGATGGGGGGACAAGTAAACTTGAAAAAAACATAGAAGGTATCCAGTCCCTGATTGAAGGATTTCGAATGATTCAGAGTAGATTTTTTCAGGAATTATCGTCACAAGGGGTAAAATCAATTCAATCTGTTGGACAAGTTTTCGATCCTGTAAGACATGAAGCAATACGTTCTGACGATGTGAAAGATAAAGAGTTAGATGGAAAAATTCTGGAAGAACTTTCAGTAGGATATTTTTTAAACGATGAGATTCTCCGTCCTAGTCGTGTTGCAGTCGGAAGGTATATCGAATCAGAAAAAGATGGGCAATCTACTTAAAGGTATGGTTGACTCGGGAGAAAATTCAAAGTGTCAAAAAGGGATTTTTACGAAGTTTTAAATATTAATAGGAATGCAACAGAGTCGGAAATAAAAAAAGCTTACCGCTCAACAGCAATGCAGTATCATCCTGATAGAAATCCAGGAGATACAAAAGCTGAAGAACTTTTTAAAGAAGCTTCTGAAGCCTATCAAGTTTTAAGTGATACTCAAAAAAGAGATATTTATGATCAATATGGACATGACGGACTCTCTGGAGGATTTTCGTCGGGTTTCTCAAGTGTAGATGATATTTTTTCATCTTTTGGAGATGTTTTTTCTGACGTTTTTGGAGGAGGATTTGGTAGAAGATCTAAGGGAGATGGGAGAGTAAAAGGAAGAGATCTTGCATATCAGTTAGATCTCACATTCGAAGAAGCTGCTATGGGTTCAGAACATGATGTGGAGTTTGAAAGAGAAATTGAGTGTGTCTATTGCGGTGGTACAGGAGCTAAAAGTACAGAATCTATTCTTAATTGTGAAACTTGTGGAGGTAGTGGTCAAATAGCATATAGGCAAGGATTTGTAACTTTTAGTTCTCAGTGTTCGGAATGTGATGGTTCTGGAAAAAAAATTACAGAGCATTGTGAGGATTGTAAAGGTTCTGGGAAACGTCCGGAAGAATGTTCTGTGAAAGTTAAAATTCCTCCAGGAGCAGATCATGAATCACGTTTAAGATTAAGGGAAAAGGGAGAAGGTGGTATTAATGGTGGACCTTCTGGAGATTTACATGTAATAGTCAATTTATTAAAACATGAGAGATTAGAAAGAGAAGGAAATAATGTTTATAGCAGAGAAAATGTAACCTTTTCTCAGGCCGCACTTGGTGGAAAAATTCTTGTTCAGACTTTGTATGGAGAGAGTGAAATTACAGTGCCACAGGGTGTTCAGTCAGGAGAAAGTGCTGTTATTAAACAACAAGGATTTCCATCTTTGAGAAATAATTCTAAGGGTGATCATATAGTGGTTTTTTCCGTACTTACACCGAGAAAGTTAAGTTCGAAAGAAAAGAAGCTATTCCAAGAATTAGCTAAATTTGAAAAGCAAGGAACACCAACGACTAAATCTTTTCTGAACTGTCTTCATATATCTGATAAGATAAAAAAGTATTTTGAGTTTACAAGGTTGCCTTTCTATAGATAAATATGTTCTTCTTGTATTTTTTATTTTACTAAAGAGGGAAAAATGTCTGAAGAAGAAAAAAGCATTTCAGAGAATGAAGATCCTCAAAGTTTTAAAGTTTCAGATAGACGCTATTCTGTAACTGGTTATGATGCAGAGGAAGTTGAGGAAAAATCAGATAGTAATCCTCCTATTATTTCTTCTGATAGTTCGAATACCTCAGAGCAAACGGAGAATGTTCCTGAGGTAAATCAACAAACTCATCAAGATGTTAAGCAGTCTCCACCAGATCAGTCGTCCGACATTCCATCAGAAGAATCTAAGGAAGAAGAGGAAGATGAAAAACATTTTGAAATGATGGTCGCTATTCTGCAAGCGAATGCTTTGGGCGCCATGGGGCTTCATCCTCAAACTGGAGAAAAAGTAGGTTCAGCTGATCCTAGAGCTGCAAAATTATTTGTTGATCTTTTTGGAATGTTAGAAGAAAAAATGAAAGGAAATTTGACTGAAGAAGAGGCAGATATACTTAAGCAAGTCCGATCAAATATGCAAGTTGCCTATGTACAGCATGTTGGTATCGGATAAGAAAATTTAAAAATTTATATTTAGTGTTTTGGAGGCATTTATGTTAGAGCAAGCTAGCTATGATGAGCTTTTTGAACGTGCATCCGATCAAGTAGAGAATAGATTCTTAATGTCTATTTTACTTGCTAAGAGAGTTAATCAATTGAGGAATGGAGCGGAACCTCTTGTAGAAACAAAAAAAACGGATAGTAAGGAAGAGGTAGTTTTTCGAGAGATTATTGAAGGAAAACTCGAGTGGACTGATACTAGGAATGATTCTGAAGAAGTTCTTTTAGATGAAAATTCTATAGAGTTAAATACGGAAGATTAGAGATATTTTTCTTTTAAAAACTTTCCTATTAGGTTGATTCCTTCTTCTATATTTTCTTTTGAATTGCAGTACGACAGTCTGAGGTGACCTTCTCCTTTTGGCCCAAAATCTTTTCCAGGAGCTAGTGCTACACCTGTAGAGATAAGTATTTCACTTGCAAGTTTCATACTATCTTTTTCAAAATCACTTACATTAAAAAGAGCGTAAAAAGCTCCATCAGGGTATGGATTTGTTTCAAGTCCAATCGATTCTAAACCTTCTAAAGCTAACTTCCTTCTTTCAGTGTAGATTTTATTCATCAGTTTCGCTTCGGGTATTGCTTTCTGAAGTGCAGTAATTCCTGCTATTTGGACAAATGGATTAGCTGAAATAAAGAAATTTTGTTGGAGTATCTCTAATTTTCTAACGAAAAATTCTGGTACAATCATATATCCTAATCTCCATCCAGTCATAGCAAAAAATTTAGAAAAGCCGTTTATTACAACTGCATTATCTGAGAATTCTAATGCTGAATAATCTCTTGTTCCCGTACTAATTCCATGATAGATCTCATCTGAGACGATTGTTGGCTGTAATCTTGACAATTTTTCCATTTCCTCCTTTGTTAATCTTGTGCCAGTAGGATTAGAGGGGGAGTTAATTAAAATGATTTTTGTTTTGTCAGTGATATAGTTCGTAATTTCAGATGAAAAGTTTTTGAATGGAACCAAAATAGGCTTAGCACCTGTAGAGGTTATAAACGAAGGATAGCATGCGTAGTGGGGATCAGAAATTATTGCTTCGTTATCACTATCAAGAAGTAATTGGAATAAAATCAACATGGCTGGACTAGTGCCGTTTGTGACAATTACTCTATTTGGTGAAATATTTAAATTATAAGTTTCGTTGTAATAATTCGAAATGGATATTCTTAATTCTAATATTCCTAAGGAATTTGTATAATGAGTATTACCATTTTCAAGTGCTTTTTTTGCAGAATCGACTATCACTTTAGGTGTGGGGAAATCCGGTTCCCCAAGTTCCAAGTGTATAATTTTCTTTCCGTCTCTCTCAAGATCTTTAGCTTTTCTTAAGATGTCCATAACTAGAAATGGTTGAATTTCTTCAGTTTTTCGAGAGAACATATTTTATCTTTCATCCTAATATTTAAAATTGCTTGTTTTTCTTGCTCCCTGAATTGCACAATGTTAATATAATTCTTACTTAATTAATATTTATTTTCTTTTTCTTTTCGTTTCTAGGGTCCGATTTTGACTAAAGTAGATATCGTTAATCTTGTCGCAGGTGATACAGGATTAAGTAAAGTGAAATCTGAGGAAGCAGTAGAGACAATTTTCAATGCCATTAAAAGTAGTTTGTCGAAAGGAGATCCTGTAGTTCTCAGAAGATTTGGTTCTTTCGATGTAAGGAATAAAAATGCACGAATCGGAAGAAATCCTAAAACAGGTAAAGAAGCTGAAATAAGTGCACGTAAAGTAGTGAGATTTAAGCCAGGCAAATATTTTAAATTAGTACTAAATGATAAATCGAAAATGAAATCCTCTTCGCGTTTTTATTGATATTATGTAATTAGCATTGCATCCCCATAACTGTAAAATCTATAATCTTCATTGAGTGCGCTCGTGTAAGCTATTTCTGTTGAATTTTTCCCTGCAAAAGCTATTACTAATGATAATAAAGTAGATTTTGGCAAATGAAAATTGGTCAGCAATCCATTAATTACTTTAAATTTATATCCAGGAGTAATAAATAAGTCACTAGTTCCTTTTCCAGGATTTAAAACGTCTTTTTTGTTTAAATACGCGGATTCTAATGCCCTTGTAACTGTAGTTCCAATTGCAATTACTTTACCACCTCTTGAATGAGTTTGAACTATCTTGTTTACAACGTCTTTTGGTATTTCATATTTTTCTTCATGCATTTTGTGCTGTCTGAAATCTTTTGTCCTAATCGGGGAAAAAGTGCCAATACCAATTTCTAACGTAATTTCAGCAACTTCTATTTTCTTTTTGGTAATGTTTGCTATAAGTTTTTCAGAAAAATGGAATCCTGCAGTGGGAGCTGCAATAGAACCAGGGTTTTTTGAAAAGATTGTCTGGTATCTATCGTAGTCAATAGGTTCTGACTTTCTGCGTAGATATGGGGGTATTGGGACATCTCCATCTTTCGATAGCCAATTTTCAAAATCCTTATTTCTAGCAAATTCCAGAAGCCTCTTTTCTTCTTTGAATTCTACAATTGCCGAAATTCCGTGTTTGAATTTAATTTCCTCATTTTCTTTTATTCTTCTATTAGCAGATAGCATTGCAAGGAAAGTTGTTTCCGATTTTCTCTCATATAGTAGAACTTCTACTTTTGCGCCTGTTGTAAGATTTCCATAAAATCTCCAGTTATTCACTTTTGTATTATTGAAAATAATTAGGTCATCTTGAGTCAGGATGTCAGGTAAGTTTTTTATTTTAGTGTGTATAATTTCTGAATTTACTTTGTTCAGATAAAGGAGTTTAGCATCTTCTCTATTTTTTAACGGATACTTTGCTATTTTATTTTCGGGTAATTTGTATTCAAGGTTGTCTAAGTTTAATGTCATTTGCGATTTTTTCTTTAAATTATTCAGTTTTTTTATCTATAAATTTAGAATTGACTTGTTTTATCATACCTCTCATTGTTCTGACCTCTCTAGTTGTAGGTTCTATGCGATTAATCATTTTTCTGAATGTATTAGTTACTCGTTTTGGTTCGTAATAGGGGACAAAACCAATTTCCATAGATACTTCAAGTATTTGTTCTAGTAAATCCTCAATCTCTTTTCTTGAAGCAACTGTTTCAATCTCTTTTGAATTATCTATATTTTCCGGTTTTTCAAAATCCTTTGGGTTAGACATAAAGATTTCCCAAAGTATTAATAGTACGGCTTGTGATAGATTATAAGATTCCGATTGCGGTCTTGCAGGGATTACTAAATGTTCTTGGCATAATTCCATTTCTTCTTTAAAAAGACCTTTGTCTTCTTGCCCAAAAACAATTGCCACTTTATTTATAAGAATAGATTCGTATATTTTTTTTGCATCATCCCTTAATGAAAGTGAGGGAAATCTATTTCTGCCAATTCTTCTTGAAGTTGCTATAGTAAGGTTGCAATCCATTATTGCATCTTTAAGGGTAGCGTAATGAGATGAGTTTTTTAGAATGTCTTGACCTGCCATAGCCATTGAATGAGCTTTTATATCTTTAACATCACACATGGGAGATACAACTCTTAATTCTGTAATTCCAAAGTGTGTCATTGCTCGAGCAATTGAACCAACGTTAGATGCCCCTTTGGGTCTTACTAGAATTATCACAAGATTTTGTTTTTTTTTTGTCATTAACAAAAAATAACATGTGTTTTGGGAATAACCAACCATAAATACTTTTTTATAAAAATAGATTTTTCCCTTCTGATTTATATGGTATTTTTTCTTTTGTTTTTCTATTTAGTGTGTTTTTTTCTTCTTCTGAAAGGGAAGCATTTGTCAGATATTTCAGAAACTTTTACTAAAGGGAACCTGCATGATCTGGTTGAATTGTTGATAGCACCAACTAGATGTGGTTTTTTCTTAACAAGAAATAGGATTAGAGAGATTGGTGTCGAAATGGGCTTGAGAACAGGAATTCAGACACGGAAAAGGATGCTTGAAAATCTTTTTAGAGAGGCAGGCTCAGAAAATAAAATTTACGAATTATTGAAAATTCTTGATTCAGACGCACAATTCTGGTTAGAAAAATACAGTTCTTTTTCTAAAAATTGCAGAATCTCAAAAGCAAGTTGGGAAAATTGGACTAAAAATCTGCGGGAGTTAAGAAATTATCTTTCTAAATCACAAAAGTGGTCTGAGGAACAATAAAAGATAGGTAGTTATATAGGGTATAGAAATTTTAATTTCTTTTTATTATTTCTTCGATATATTTTCTGTCATCTAAAATATAGTTTTGAGTCCACTTACATAATTCTTTGTAAAAAAAAGTTTTAGAATCCCTTTCTATCGCTGTTAAATAAATAGGTACCCATCTCAATAAGTGGTTATCTAAAAATTTAGATGATAAATTTAAGAATTTGTAATATTCTTTTTCGTTTTTGTCATCGAGGTTTTTGTATTGATTTTTTGCAAGGTGAGACATAAATTCTAATTCTACACTAATATGATCCGTTGACAGTACGCTATGAAATTTCTGTCCTATATTTTTTGAACTAGGATTAAATCCTGAATGTCTAAAGAAATCATTCACGTTGTCAGTGACTTTTGAATTTAAAAAACCACTTTCATCCAATAAAACAGATTCGTATGGGGGAGAGGATAAGACAAATAGATTCGTGAAATCTACTCTTAAGTCTTTGACCAAATCAATTGAAGAATTTCCATTTTTTTCAAAAAGAAAAGGATAATTTTCATCTAGAAATTGTAACAACTTTTGTTCTGGAGGATCTAGAAAAGCTACAGACATCACTCTATATAATTCTTCTCTTAATTTAGATTGTTGATTCAGTTCCTCTAGGTTTTTAGAATGTCTAGGCCAAATTTTCTTACTCCTCTAGCATATAAGCATCTGCTTGTGGTTTATTTGGTCTTAGGAACCAGAGAGGTCTTCTGAGTCCATTCGGTCCTGGAGCAGGTCTAGCCATTTCTAACCATTTTTTGTAGTGAGCAAAACTTTTTTCTGTATCTACTTTTATATCTCCATAACTTTCTGAAGAAGTTGCTTTAGTTAATTTTACTTTCTGGTGCCAACAATGCATTCCACTTATGGGGTCTGGATTTACTGGGAAAGTTAAGTTCTGGTTCACTCCTATTTCTTTCCACCATATTCTTTCGGTATCTGGGTCATCACTTTTAAATGGTTGAACCCCATGAATTTGATTCATAGTAAATTCACTGTCCTGTTCTTCTATTTTTACTAAAGCAGAAGCGATTTTAGGTGCTCCGATATTTTCATTTAATCTCCATCGGCCTAGGTGATGAGCCATCGCAACTATTCCCGGCTTTAAACCTTCTGTTACCCAACAACGTGTTACGAAATAACCTATTTCAGTCTCTACTTTGACTAAGTCATCCGTCTTGATTCCCATTCGATTTGCATCATCGGTATGTATCCAGAGAGGATTGTTGTGAGTAATTTCGTATAACCATTTCACTGCAGATCTAGTATGTATCAAAGTAGGTAGTCTATAATTTGGGAGCAAATCAAATTCATTTTCACTCTTATCCATGTCTCGCCAGTAAACATGGGTTTTTTTGTAAGAAGGAATAGCATGTTCTGGCCAGTCCCATTCAGTCATAGTAGCACTGTAAAATTCTAATTTTTTTGAAGGAGTATTGAAGCCAATTCTAGCTTTGCCTTTACTCATATTTCCAATAGTTTTTCCATTGTCATTGATAGTTCCGTCAAGTTCAGCAATATCTGCACTTTCAATATCATCTTTCGGAAGTTCTTTCATGTGTACTTCATAGACATTATCTTCAACGGTGAAAGTCCCATATTTTCTCATATATTCTAATGGCGAAAGACCCTCTTTTTCGGAGGCTTCTGGAAGACCAGGAACTCCATTTTCGAACATCCATTGATAATATTCGTTAACTGTAATTTTCTCCCCATTTCTATATGGGCTTTCGAAATATTTTCTAATTCCTAATGAGCCGTCTGGATCAATTCTCCATGAAAGTTCTATTAAAAATTCATTTTCTTCCCATACTTCCCCTGGATTTGTATCTCTGGTTGTTTCAACAGTTTCTCCTAGCTTTTCTCTTGCAACACGGAGAACAGGTTGTCTGAATCCAAACCATTTTGCAGGATGAGTTTCTTGACTTTGATTGTCATGTCTTTCTGTGGCAACGCCCATCGGTAAAATATAATCTGCAAACCACGCAGTTTCACTCCAAGTTGGAGTAAGTGCGACGTGACAGCCGATTTTATTTTCATCTCTAAGCATATCTACCCACATAAAACCGTCTGGATTCGTCCATACAGGGTTATAAACACGGGTAAAGTATGTGTCTATTTTATGCCCTTTGTCTTTCATCAGATGTGGCATTAAGAAACTCATCTCAAAATGCGCAAGTGGATATTCTGTAGGATAAAGTAGTTCGTTCCAGTCTTTCGGACCAGGTGCCGGATTAGGATGGGAAGGAACGAATTTGTGCCAACTTGCTAGATGTGTTCCTCCAACAGTACCTATTGCACCGGTCAAAGATGGAATGAAATGGAGACATCTTGCAACTTGCCATCCATTCAAATTACCTGTAGCTGCTGCTCTCCATACGTGAACGCATAGTCGACTTCCAGCCCTAGCAATCACTTGAGCAACTTCTGCTATTTGTTCTATAGAAACACCGGTTTCTTCAGATGCATATTCAAAAGTGAATTCTGCATATTCTTCTTTTAGCCTGATAATAAAATTGTCAAAAGTAATTTCATCTTGAGGATGAATAGATTTTAAATATTCGGCCCAATTAAACCATTCTTCAACAAATTTTTCGTCAAATTGTCCGGTTTCTAA
Organism: uncultured Nitrospinaceae bacterium; assembly: GCA_964558115.1. Classification (GTDB taxonomy): domain Bacteria; phylum UBA8248; class UBA8248; order UBA8248; family UBA8248; genus UBA3496. The sequence continues at coordinate 12,333 of CAZLCI010000059.1, forward strand.
TAAGTATCGAACAATAG
>CAZLCI010000060.1:0-12165 GCA_964558115.1 uncultured Nitrospinaceae bacterium
ATTGGAATACATCTGCGATGCGCGGAACAATGAGTCATTCTATGGAATACAATAATATTAAAATACCTCTTGAAAATTTAATAGGAAATCCTGGAGACGCAATAAGACCTGATGTTTTACCAAAATTTGGTTTTGGCTATTCTGCAGTATATCTTGGAACTGGCGGAGGAGCTTTCGATTGGGTAATAGATTATGCAAAAAAAAGAAAATTAAAACCTGACAATATCCCTATTTCAAATTTTCCAAATATACAAATCCGCATTGGAGAAATGAAAGTTCAACTAGAAAGCGCACTTCTTATGGTTCAAAGAGCAGGCTGGTTAATCGGAACAAATGGTGCGGAAAACGCTTACGGGGCAATAAATGAGGCAAAACATATAGCTGCTAAAACTGCAGCCATGATCACCGAAAACGCTATGCAAATAGCAGGCGCTCCTAGCTTACTTAGAAATTACCCCCTAGAACGTTATCATCGTGAAGCTAGAGCCGGACTTGTAATGCCTCCAAACGTAGAAAAATCACTTGAACTTAGTGCAAAAGCTTTCGTAGAAGGTTCTGCGGGTTCTTTAATGACTTAATATTTTATTCTAATCGGATAATTAAATAATGGATTTAAAACTAAAAAATAAAAATAAAGATTTAGTAGATAAGGCTAAAGAAATTTCTACTAATATTCTTGCGCCTAACGCGGATAAATATGACTCCAATGCAGAATTTCCAAGAAATAATTTTGACAAATTAGCGGAAATTGGATTTACAAAATTAACTCTCCCAATTGAAGATGGTGGAAGAGACCTTTATAGCGACCCTACTACATATGTTACGGTATTTTATGAACTTGCAAAAGGATGTGGTAGTACAGCTATGACGCTTCATATGCACAATTCAGTATTATTTTCTTTAATGAATCTAGGAACTAAAGAACAAATTCATAGATATAAAAAATTTGCAAAGGAAGGAAAAATATTTGCGAGTCATGCAGCTGAAATCACAACAAATGCACAATGGAAACGGGATGTTTCTACGATTATTTCCGAAAAAAATAAGGAATTTTTTTTAAATGGGGAAAAATATTTCTGTACTATGGCTGGGGAAGCTGATTTTTATGTTATTTGGGCTCTTTTAGAAAATTCGAAGAATACATCCGAAGGATTACGATTTGCAGTCGTAGACTCGAAAAATGAAGGATTCTCGATAGTTCGACGTTGGGATGCATATGCTATGAGAGCTACCTCTAGCCATTCCATGAAATATGAAAATGTAAAACTAAATGAAGAAGATATCGTAGGAAAAGCTGGAGATGTCGACAGACTTGATCTTGTCCCTAAATTTGCCCTAGGTTATTCTGCTATTTATCTAGGGATAGGAGCTGCTGCTCTGGACTGGACAATTTCATATGCAAAAAAAAGAAAATTAAAACCGGATAATATTTCTATTGCAAGTTATCCGCAAATACAACGTTTACTTGGCAAAATGAATATTTCACATGAAGCAGCTAAATTAATGGTACTAAAAGCGGCATGGAAACTTGAAAAATTTAATACTGAAGAAGCTTTTTTAGCAATCAATGAAGCTAAATATGCTGCTTCTAAAGCATCTGCTTCAATCACTGATAATGCTATACAAGTTCTGGGAGGACCTAGTCTTTTCAAAAAGTACCCAATTCAGAGATTTCATCGGGACGCAAGAGCTGGTCTAGTAATGCCACCAAATTCAGATAGAGCTCTGATTTCTATAGCAGAGTTCCATTTAAAAGGAATAAAATGAATATCTAAATTTTTCAGACATTGTAAGAAAGTAAAAGGAGAGAGATATGTTTAAGCAAAATGGGTCTGGTCTTTTTTTAGAAACACTTTTAGATGAAGGGGTAAAATGTATTTTTGGCAATCCTGGAACTACTGAACTTCCTCTTATGGACGCTTTAGTAAATGAGAACAGACTTGATTATATACTTTGTTTACATGAATCTGTCGCCATTGGAGCAGCTGAAGGATACGCATTTGCAACTGGTGGTATCGGAGTTGTTAATATTCACGTTGCCCCCGGATTAGGGAATGCAATGGGAATGCTTTACAATTCGAAAAGAGCTGGAACCCCTCTACTAGTGACCGCTGGAAACCAAGGACAGGAAGGGCAATTATCAGAACCTATCCTATGGGATGATCTTCCTAGATTAGCGGCTCCACTTACAAAATGGGCACACGAAGTCAGAAGAGTTGAAGATCTTGAGCAATGTGTTCGCAGAGCAATTAAAGTTGCGTTGTCTCCTCCTACTGGTCCTGTTTTTCTCTCTCTTCCCGGGGATGTAATGTTATCTGAAGCAGGAGATCCGACGGGTAGCCCTACACGATTGTCAAACAGATTTTGCGCTGGAGAAGATGTTATAGAAAATGCGGTGAAGATGTTGTTAAAAGCAAAAAAACCTTCAATCGTTGCGGGTTCTCGTGTTTTCAGATCTTCAGCATGTGACGAACTCGTGGAAGTTTCAGAACGCCTAGGAACGTTAGTTTATGGTGACAACAAACCAAACACAGCATTTTTCCCAGCGTCCCATAAACTCTATTGTGGAGAATTGCCAAATACTATCGAACCACTACTTAATGAGTTAGAAGGATCCGACGTTATATTCTTTATTGGAACAGAAACTTATACTTTATCGTTTCCACCTAAAGTCCCGCTCAAACCAAGAGGATCTCAAGTAATTTTTCTTGATAGTGACCCATGGGAAATTGGAAAAAATTTTCCTGTAGAAGTCGCTATGTTAGGAGATCCAAAAACTACTCTATCTAGAATGATTGAAGTTATCAAAAATTTGGAAAAAGATAGTGACAAAGAAATTATAGAAAAACGTCGTTTAACTGCAGAAAAAATTGCATTAGAGAAAAAACAAAAAATTACTCCCAAGATAGAATTAAGCAAAGAACGAGGAATGTCACGTTCCTCATTCATTGCAACAATTGGCGATGTAATCCCTGAAGGAACTGCAGTTATTGATGAATCAATTACAACTGGTTGGGCTGGAATGCGTCAAGCAATAGCTAATAAAGCTGGTCACTACTTTGGAATGAAGGGAGGAGGGATTGGCTTAGGACTTCCTACAACTTTAGGAGTAAAAAAAGCTATGCCAGATACACCCGTAGTTTGTATTTCGGGAGATGGATCATCAATGTACACTTTTCAGACCTTCTGGACTGCTGCTCACTATGGGTTAAATGCTGTTTGGATAATTGCAAATAATGGCAGTTATCGGATTTTAAAAGAAAGAGCAGTAAACTTAGGCGGAAAAACAAACGAGTTTCGAAAATTTGTTGCTATGGATTTACAAAATCCATCTATAGATTTTCAAAATCTTTCAAAAAGTTTGGGGGTCTCTTCTACAAGAGTTGAAACACCAGATGAACTTAAAGAAGCCATTCATTTGGCTCTAACATCTAAGAAACCTCATCTGATTGACGCTCTTATCATTAATGATGAATTATAAATAATACCAAATCATGATTTATATTATCTTTTAATGATTTTTATCACGTTGATACAAATAAACATCTTGACCTAACAGTAAAATAAATGAGAAAACGGAGTATAAACCTTTTTTAAATAGTTGAAATTAAGAGATTCATTCTTCTAATCAGGAAAAATGGAATGTTTAGTGCCGAAAAAATGATTATTCTCACTTATAGTAGTTTTGCATATGCTGCATTACTATTTCTTTTAGCGAGTGGGCTATCACTTATTTTTGGTGTTATGCGAATTGTGAACTTAGCCCATGCTGCTTTTTTCCTCCTATCGGGCTATATAGCACTAGAATTCTATAACATTATTTATGGAACAGTTAGCTTAATTCCAAGACTCATACAAATAGTGTCATGGGCAGTTGTATATTTTCTTTGGAAGTTTATGTCCCAAAAGATCAGCAAAGGTAAATCTGCTCTGATTTTAATTTTGATATACATTGCAACTGAAATTATTTCACTAACCTTATGGGGTTTCCCTATTTACGAGAAACTCTTTTTTGTAAAAATCCCTGTCAAAGCTGTAGACAAATTAAATATATGGATGTTGATCGGTGCTCTTATTTTCACAATCACTGTTATCTCACTTGCTGGTTTTTTTGTGGAAAGAGTTTTTCTTAGAACACTTGGACAGGACACAATAGCTCAAGTTCTCGTCACAATAGGTTTTGCCTTTATTTTACAAGATGGTTCTTTATACATGTGGGGTGGAGATAATTATTTCTTTAATCTCCCAACTATGCTTAGTGGAAGTTTCACTATACAAGGACTAACTTTTGAAACATTCCGTTTATTTCTATTCATCGTTGCTTTAGTTGTAGCCCTTGCGCTCTATTTCTGTATTGAACGGACTAGGCTGGGTGCTATTATGCGTGCCACCGTAGATGACCCTGAAATGGCAAGAGGAATTGGAATTAACACAAACATAGTTTCAATGAGTATTTTTGCTATTGGAACTTCACTAGCCGCCATTGGAGGAGTCGTTGGAGCTTCTTTTTTAGGCGTTTATCCAGGACTTGATTTTGAAATTCTTCCTTATGCTTTTGCAGTTGTTATTATAGGTGGAATGGGTAGTCTTGGGGGGGCTCTCGTTGGGAGTATTCTTGTCGGATTAATCGAAAATTTTGCTACTGCTTTTTTTCCAGAGTTGAATTATTTTGCTCTTTTTGCCCCTATGGCAATTATATTGGCAGTAAAACCAACTGGTTTATTTGGTAAGGGGTAAACTTTGGAAAATAATATCCTTAAAAAATTTCTTATGCTATTTTTTGGTTTCCTAATTATTGGCGCAATTACTCCCATATTGGATAAATATGTACCTCTCTCTCAACTTATCATGAACGAAATCCTTGTTTTTGCGGTTTTAGCAATGAGTCTAGATATTCTTATGGGATATACTGGCTTAGCTTCACTGGGACACGCTGCATACTTCGGAGTATCCTCTTATGCATGCGCTATAGTGATGACAAAAACAAGTTGGGTGACATCTTTTGCAGCCTATACCTGGGCACAAAACAACGGTCTTGGAATCATCTTCCTCCTTATAATAGCAATCGTTGTGGCCCTTTTTTTCGCAGCCTTTTTTGGTCTTCTTGCAATAAGGGCAACAGACGTCTATTTCTTGATGATCACTCTATCCTTGGCTATGGTAGTTTGGGGACTTGCATACCGCTGGAGTGCAGTAACAGAGGGAGATAATGGAATCAATGTTCCTGGAAGACCTTCGCTATTTGGGATAAATTTAGATGACGATTATAACTTTTACTTTTTTACACTAGCTGTTTTTCTTATATGTTTCAGTATTATGTATCTTTTCGTGAACAGTCCATTTGGGAAATCGTTAGTCGGCATCAGAGAAAGTGAAGAGAGAATGAAAATGCTTGGTTATAACACCTGGCTTCATAAATATATAGCTTTCATAGTGGCAGGTATCTTTAGCGGCATAGCAGGATTTTTATGGACACTCTTTAATTTATTCGTGAGTCCTCCTGATTTAGAATTGATTACCTCTGCCGAAGCACTTTTTATGGTTGCACTGGGAGGTCCAGCCACCTTACTAGGGCCGTTCATTGGAGCTAGTATCATTAAAATACTTCAACAGTTTGTAAGTATCTATGTAGAACGATGGCCTTTGATACTTGGCGCTATCTACATTTTGACAATCATGATCAGCAGATTATACAAAGTAGAAGGAATACTCGGTATTTTTAGTAAAATACGTAACTCATCAAAAGAAATGGAAAAGTAGTCATTTTTTTTTTTCACATAACGGAGGGTTCCAAATGTTGAAAAAACTAGTTCTATTAGTAGCAGTATTTGCGCTTAGTTTTACTTTTTCGGTAAAAGATGCGACTTCGGCGGAAAAAGAATTTCGGATTGGTTGGCTTGCTGCAAAAACTGGTTGGGCAGCACAAATTGGTAAAGATATGACAAATGGTTTTAAAATGTACTTAGAGCAGCAAAACTATAAATTTGGTCCATTGAAAGTGAAATTTATATATGAAGATAATTTAGCAAAACCACCGGTAAACGTTAGAAAAGCAATGAAACTAATTAAACGTGATAAAGTTCATCTTTTCTCGGGTGGTCTACTTGCTAGTACAGGGTATGCACTTGCTCCTCTAGCTGAAAGAACTAAGGTACTATATGTTTCTCCTATTCCAGCTGCAGATGACCTAACTCAAAGAAAAAGATATAAAAACTTTGTGCGTTTAGGTTTCACTAGTAGTCAAAATAGTCATCCACAAGGTCAATGGGCTTGTGAACAAGGATTTAAAAAAGTTGTGACTATTGCTGCTGATTACGCTTTTGGTTATGAAACCGTAGGTGGTTTTCAAAAGACTTTTGAAGCGTGTGGCGGTAAAATCATTAAAAAATTATGGCCAAAAATAGGAACAAAAGATTTCGCTCCTTATCTTGCTAAATTCCCAAAAGATTTGGATGCAGTTTTCACGTTAATGGTTGGTGGTATGTCACTATCCTTCCCAAAGCAATTTAGGGGAGCTGGATTTAAAGCTCCTATGCTAGGTGGAATTACTAGCGCTGATGAGTTCATCTTGCCAAATATGGGAGATGAAGCAATTGGATATGTTACAGCTGGTCAATACAGTGCTGCATTGGACACAAAAAAGAACCTAGCATTCGTTAAAGAATATCAAAAACGATACGGAAAAATGGCTTCCTACTATTCCGAAAGTTGTTACACAACTGCGTTGTTCATACACAAAGCTTTAGAAAAAATTAACTATAAATACGATAGAGATAAATTTAAAAATGCAATGAGGTCCTTAAGAGTAGATGCAATTAGAGGGCCTGTTTACTTAGACAAATATGACAATCCAGTGCATAACGTCTATATTCGAAAAGTTGTTAGAATTCCTGGAGACTATAAAGGATTAGGTGTTAAACCAAATTCTCTTTGGAATAAAGTTATCAAGACTTACCCAGCAATAGGGCAATTCTATCCAGATTCAGCAGAGAAATTCCTAAAACAACCTGTTTACAGCAAGAATTATCCTGCATGTAAACATTGTAGATAAATTGTAACTATGTTTGCCGCTTGATTTTTCAAGCGGCAAACAATTTTTAAATGGGATAGAAATTGAATAATCAAGAAGTAGCTTTACAACTTGAAAATGTGACTAAAGAATTCGGTGGTCTAACTGCAGTTAACGACGTTTCGTTTACACTTAGTCCCGGAGATAGAAGAGGTATACTCGGTCCAAATGGAGCCGGAAAAACTACTCTCTTTCATCTTATAACTGGAGTTATACCTATCACTAGAGGCAAAATAACTCTTTATGATCAAGATGTTACTAACTGGCCTACACATAAAAGAGTCGAACTAGGTCTTGCAAGAACATTCCAGATAACTAGTCTTTTTTCTGGCCTAAGTGTTTATGAGAATGTTCTTCTAGCTGTTCAGGGACTTTCTAAAACGAAAATGGTCATGTTTAGACCGATATCAAAATTCAGAAATCTTCATGATAAAGTAGAGAAATTACTAACAGCATCTCAATTCTGGGAAAAAAGAAATACACGAATTAAAAATCTTTCACATGGAGAACAAAGACAACTAGAAATAGTCCTTGCATTAGCAAGTGAACCAAAAGTTCTGATGCTTGACGAACCCACTGCAGGATTAGCTACAGGAGAATCTGCCGAAATGGCAAATTTCCTAAATTCGTTAAGTAAAGATATTGCAATTTTAATTATCGAACATGATCTAGATGTTATATTTGATGTCGCTCATCATATTTTAGTTTTACATTATGGACAACTCCTGACTGATGGCAGCGTAGACGAAGTTAGAAATAATCAGCAAGTGCAAGAAATTTACTTAGGACAGGGATAATGGATACATTACTAAGTGTTCAAGAAATTCATACTTATTATGGGGATTCCTATGTATTACAAGGCATGAGTGTTGAATTAAAGGCAGGTGAAGCTTTGGGGATTCTTGGAAGAAATGGAATGGGAAAAACTACTCTTGTTAATTCTATTATGGGTTTTGTACCCCCAAGAGACGGAAAAATTATATTTAAAGATAAAGAAATAACTAAAACTTCGAGTTATGAAATTTCGGATATCGGAATAGGGCTATGTCCACAAGGCAGACGTATTTTCCCAACACTTTCAGTAAGGGAAAATCTTATTGTTGCAGAACAAAAAAAAGGTGCTTCTCGCTGGAATACAGATGCTATCTACGATCTTTTTCCTAGATTGGGAGAGAGAAAACTCCAACAAGCAGGTTCTTTGTCTGGAGGAGAACAACAAATGTTAGCTGTTGGCAGAGCACTTATGACAAATCCTGATTGTTTAATTTTAGACGAACCTTCAGAAGGTTTAGCCCCTCTTATCATTCAGGATCTTGGAAATGCTATACGTTCTCTAAAAGAAGAAGGTCTTTCGATACTCTTAGTGGAGCAAAATGCACCATTTGCAATCAAAACGGTCGATAGAGTAAACGTTATTGAAAAAGGAAAAGTAGTTCTGGATACATCCCCAGAAGAATTATGGAATAATGAACAAGTCAAGAAACAGTATTTGGGTATTGGATAATATAACCACCTAATTTATTTCTCTAAATTCTCAATAATTCGATCAGGTGATAAAGGAAGTATTGTAAAACGTTTTCCAGTTGCGTCAAAAATAGCGTTTGCTACTGCCGCAGCGGTAGGTACATTTACTTGTTCACCGACACCTTTGGCGCCGTAAGGACCATTTGAATAATGATCTTCTACGATATATCCCTTGATACAATCTGGAATATCTAATCCGGTCGGAGCCAGATAACCATGCATGTCAGGATTAGACATCACACCATCTTTTTGTACAATTTCTTCCATGAGACAAAAACCCAACCCCATATACACACCACCCTCAATTTGTTGCAAAACACCCATTGGATTAATAGCTTTTCCTACATCATGTGCAGCCCATACTCCAACAATCTCAATTTCTCCTGTTTCAGGATCTAAAAGAATTTCAGCGACTTGAGAACCAAAACCATATACTTCATATGGTTCCCCTAAGCCAGTTTCTTTATCAATCTTTGCAGGTGGGGCGATACTATCCGAAGCTGCTAAAAGCTTTAACTCATCAGAAACAAATCCCTTGGCAATATCTTGAAGATTAATTTCCTTTCCAACAAAAGACTTAGAACGAACTACTCCATCGAATAATTCAAGATCGTCTGGATTTGCTTCTAATAAAAAACCTGCTAAACGAAGTAGTTCATCTCTTGCTTTTACAGATGCGTTAAAAACAGCTTTTCCCCCTTGCATAGTGATACGAGAACTTGAACTGGTTCCTCCGAAAGGGTCTAGAGAAGTATCTACATTTTCCATTAAAATTTTATCGAAAGGTATATCTAGAGTTTCAGATGCGATTTGATTTAATACAGTTTTACTACCCTGTCCGAAATCAACAACTCCTGCAGCTATCTGAATTTTTCCCTTTGAAGTTAAAAAAACGTGAGCCTCTGCAGGAGAATAGGCATTGCCCGTACCATAAAGACAACTCGCAACTCCTATACCTCTCAACCTTCCGTCTTTTTCTGGTTGTTTTCGATTTTTCTTTGATTTCCAGTTTGAAACATTTTCAACCTTTTCAAGGGATTCTACTAAGCCAACACTTTCGCACAAAACCTGATTCCATGCTGTTTTAGTATTCTTCTGAAGACCATTTTTCGTCCGAAAACGAATTGGATCTATTTTTAGTAAACTGGACAATTCGTCTATTTGTTGTTCACAAGCAAAATGTACTTGTGGACAACCTGGACCTCTCATCTGACCACCATAAGGATTATTTGAATGAACACAGTAAACATCCACTTTCACGTTTGGAATCTGATAAGGACCTGGAGAATGGTACAAGGCTCTTTTAAAAGCAGGAGGTGTATCTCCACCATTGGCTACATAAGCTCCTTTATCCAACCAAATTTCAATTTCACATGCCATTAAAATCCCATCTTTCGTAGAACCTAGGCGACTGCGAACAACTGAAGGATGCCTTTTTGTTGAACCGATCATACTTTCTTCTCTAGAGTATACAAGCTTTACTGGACGTCGTGATGCGCGAGCTAGAAGTGCAGCTCTTAGACAAACATCCAGACTTGCTTCACTCTTTCCACCAAATGCCCCTCCTGGTGTTGTCTGTTTGAATCGAACCGAACCCTCTCCAGTTAACCCCAAAATACGAGCTACATTTTGACGAACAAGAAATGGTTGTTGAGTAGAACCCCAAACTTGATACTCTCTATCAGTTAGAGCCATGGCAATAGCAGATTCTACTTCTAAATAAAAATGATCAATAGCAGGAGTCTTATACTCTTTCTCTACAACTACATCACAAAGTTGAAATCCTTTTTTTAGATCTCCTTTACGAATTTTTCCGTGATTCAAGAGATTACCGTCTGGAAAAAGTATAGGCGCATTTTTCTTCAATCCATTTACGGGATCATCAGTCACCTTCAAAACCTTGTATTTCACAACAATTTGCTTCAATGCTTCATCAGCGGCTTCATTCGTCTCAGCCGCAATGAGAGCAACTACATCCCCCATATAACGAACGCGATCTTTGGCTATCAAAGGAGTACTCTTAATATGTTCAGTCATTCTAAGTTCTTCTTGAAAATCACTACCAGTAAGAATTGAAACTACACCAGGAATTTTTTTTGCTTCCTCAACTTCTACGGAAAGAATTAGTGCATGCGCATACGGAGTTCTCAGAGCTCGTCCTATAAGAACTTCTTCCGGAACAATATCGTCAAGATAAAATGTTTCTCCCGTTGCTTTTTCCTTTGTATCAATAAACGGTTGTATAGTTCCAACTACAGCACCGCCCATATCCTTTGCTTCGGCCATAAAAACCTCAATCAATACAGAAATCGTATATTTAATTTTTGATAAACACGGGTATTATAATAGGAAAATTTAAGAAAGACTAATCTCCACAAAAGGAAAATAAATTGTCCTTTAAAAAATCTTACTCAAGAATATTCATTTTTTGTATAAGTTGTTTTTTTATAAATATCACTGGTTGTTCAAATTTACAGACAAAAGAAGAAAACGATCTATCCTGGTCGAATTGGGGAGAAATTATTACCTTAAATTCGAAAATTCAGAATTGCATAACAATCACTGCACCACATGGAACAAACGATCTTAAAACCGATATTCTCGTTAAACGAATCTCTCAACTTGGAAGCTTTCCATCCATAATAGCAACAGGTTTTGTTGAAAAGGACGGACTAACACGAAATAGAATCAATGTGAACCGACCTTCTGAAAAGTTTAATTCCGGAACTACAAAAATGCATTTTTTCTCTAAAAGATCAGAATTAGTATACAAAGAATTTTTGAAAAGAGTTTTAATCATTCATGCAAATCCTACTAAAAACCTTTATGTAGAAATTCATGGACAATCTAAATTTCCACAAGAAATAGAAATCGCTACAAAGGGAATCTCATTGAATGACGCAAAAATTTTTCTGAAACTTTGGGAAAAAAATAAGAACTTCACAAAAAAATCAAAAAAACTCTTCAAAAATATCGAATTACGAATTGAACCCCTTCACTCTATATATTATAAGGCAACAGATAACAAAGATTTTGGAGTTATATCGAAGGTCAAAAAAGTTTTACATATAGAATTACCAAAAGTTTTGAGAATAATACCAGAAAATAGAATATTAACTGCAAAATTAATTACAAAAGTACTAATAGAATTCAAAAGAAATACTTGTTATTAAAAAAAAGGTGAAAATGAAAAAAATTTTTTTAGTTATAATTTTACTAAACTTAGTCCCTTCTCATACAGCCTCTTCCTTTCAAATAGAACATAAAAAAATCTTAAATATTCAAAAAATACGTACAATTTGGGGGAAAAAGATTCAATGGAAAAATTGCCCTCGAATAATTAGACCAAGTAAAAATATTTACGTAACACCTTATTACGGAAATAAGAAAATATGGAAAAAAACTGTAAAACCTTACTATCAATATGCCGAAAAAATATCATTCCTCACGGATTTATATATCATTAGCAAACCAGAAAACATCAAAATTGCACAATGTGCTCTAAGTTGGCTACATTTATGGGCAGAAAATTTAGCTATGACTGGACAACCAATAGTAGGTAATCAAAGTAT
>CAZLCI010000061.1:0-11925 GCA_964558115.1 uncultured Nitrospinaceae bacterium
ATAAAGTTGAGCTGCAAGTGTTTTGTTATGAGCTAGTACTAACGTAGGTTTATTTAATTCTTGAACAACATTTGCCATTGTAAAAGTTTTACCAGATCCAGTTACTCCTAATAGAACTTGCTTTTTTTGCCCATCTTCAAAATTCTTTACTATCTCCTTAATAGCTGATGGCTGATCTCCAGCAGGAATAAAATCAGAAAAAAGTTGAAAATCACTCATAGAAAAACCTTTTACGATGTAAAATCTAATTCAGAAAAAAGAAAGTGATACAAAGAGAAGATTAAAAATATTTTGTCCACTTCTCAGTGGAAAATATTACAGAAGATTTTCCAAAACTACCAATCAATGGGAAAACAGGTTGAGTTGGTTTTGAAATAAGAACCATACCAATTTCCTCAGGAAGTCGATTGCCCTTTTTCGCATTACAAACTCTACAACTACATACTACATTTTTCCAGGTAGATCTTCCTCCTTTTGAACGAGGGAAAATGTGATCCAATGTCATCTCACCGTTAGAAGATCCACAATACTGGCATGTGTATTGATCCCTTCTTAAAATATTTTTTTTACTAAATGGAACTTTTTTCTTTCTAATTTTCAAATAAACATACTTCTTCAGTCGTATCACTGAAGGAAGAAAGAATTGCGAAGTCTCACTCCTTATTTCGAATTCCCCAGATTCTAGGACCTCTGCTTTACCAAGAAGACTCATCTTTATTGCGCGTTTAGCTCCACACACATTGATCGGTTCATAACTTTGATTTAAAACTAGAACTCTAAAGGCTTCCAAAAATAAACCTCCTAATCAAAACAGGAATTCAAATATAACCTATTTATGGTAAAACATCACTTTGACGGCCAGAATTAATATAATAAAACAAGCTGATTAGAAAATAATTAGGAGAACAAAAAATAAAAAAACATATTAATGAAGTAAAATATTTGTCAGTAATGTTATTCATTTTTTAGTTCCTCGGAGTTTAAAAAAATGATTTTTTTAAAAAAAATTTTTTCACTTCACATTTTTAAGCTTATTTTAATTGTTGTTTTTTCTATAGGAATTTTTTTGGGTTCTGGAGTTTCTTTCTTCTTTGAATTTCCCGAGCTTGACCGTTTAAAAAATTACCAACCAAACACAACGACTAGAATTTTTGATTCTAGTCGCAAACTTATAGCAGAACTTTACCTCGAAAGAAGAGAACCAACCTCATTAATTAAAATACCAATTCGACTTAGACAAGCTTTTTTGTCTATTGAAGATGCGAGATTCTACGAACATCCAGGCGTAAGCTATCCTGATATCATAAGGGCTTTTTTTGTAAATTTACAAAGTGGTCGTTTTGTTCAAGGTGGCAGTACAATTACTCAGCAATTGGCTAAAGTACTTTTTCTTACGTCGGAAAGGACTTTAAAAAGAAAAATCAAAGAAGCTTTATTAGCAATAGAAATTGAAAAACGATTTACCAAAGATGAAATTCTAGAGTTTTATTTAAATCAAATTTATTTGGGAAATGGAGCATACGGTGTACAAGCAGCTTCTAAAATTTATTTTGGTAAAAAATTATCCGAACTAACTTTAGCAGAGAGTGCACTTCTTGCCGGATTGCCAAAAGCTCCCTCTAAATTCAATCCAAGAAAAAACCCAAAAAAATCAATAGCACGTCGCAATTTAGTTTTAAAGAGAATGTTGAGTGAAAAATTTATAAAAAAAACAGAAAAGGATTCAGCACAAGATGAAACTCTTAGATTAAATCCTTTCACTTTAAACCAAATTCCTGAAACCGCTTATTTTGTTGAACACGTACGAAAACAGTTATCTAAAAGATATGGAAAAACGATGTATCGGAGCGGTCTTCAAGTTTATACAACACTTGATATATCTCTTCAAAAAGATGTTGATAAAGCTCTTAGAAGAGGCATTAATACCTTGAATAGAATGAGAGGTTTTAAAGACGCTTCTAAAAAAAGAAAAAAACATCCAAAACTTGGCGATCGTTTTCAATTTAGAATTACTGAAGTAAGAAGAAAAAAAATTCTTGGAATTATTGGTATCTATGAAGCACATATGAAAATCCCAAAAAAGATCAATTACAAACTACTAAATACAGGTGATATCGTTCTAGGCAAAGTAAAAAAAATGAATAAAAAGTCAAAAAGAATTTTTTTAAAATGGGAAGAAACTATACAAGGTGCAGTAATTGCTTTTGATCCACGTTCTGGTGCAGTTAGAGCAATGACTGGGGGAACGAATTTTAGACGTTTCAAGTTCAATAGAGCAGTACAAGCTAAAAGACAACCTGGTTCTGCTTTCAAGCCAATTATAGTAGGAAGTGCTCTCTCTTTAGGTTATGGTCCGAATCATATTCTAATGGACTCTCCCTTCGTAGAACGAATCCCTGGAACTAAAAGAGTTTGGAAACCTACAAATTATTCTGAGAAATTCTATGGTCCAGTTACTATGCGTAACGCACTAGAAAAATCACTTAATTTAGCAACTATAAAACTTTTAATACAAATAAAACCTAAGAGAGCTATAAAATTTGCTAGAAGACTCGGAATACACTCAAAAATGTATCCTTACTTATCTTTGGCATTAGGTTCAATAGAAGTAACTCCTTATGAATTTATTTCAGCATATATACCATTTGCCACAAACGGCATCTATGCACGTCCGTACGAGATAGAAAGAATTGCAGATGATGAAAATCGTATAATTGAGAAATTCATTCCTCAATTTAACCTTGCAATAAGTCCCGAAACTGCGTTTCAAATGAAACTCTTGTTGAGAGGTGTAGTTACTGACGGAACAGCTAAATTAGCAAAAAAAATAAAGCTTTTTGTTGCAGGTAAAACTGGAACTACAAACAAGTACAAAGACGCTTGGTTCGTTGGATTCTCTCCTAATTTAGTTCTTGGAGTATGGGTTGGTAGGGATAGTAATAAAAATATGGGGTTTCGAGCTTCTGGCGGATCTGCAGCTCTTCCTATTTGGGTAGAAATAATGAAAAAATGGAGTAAAAGAAAAGGAAATAAATTTACTTATCCAATTTCACCACCAAAAGTCAAACTTATTAAAATAGATTACAAGTCGGGGTTTCTACCTTCAAAAAAATGTGATGGAAAAATTATTTTAGAAGCATTTGTGGATGGGACAGAACCAACAGAAAAATGTTTATGAAGAAATGTCAAAATCTAATAATGCATTGATAAATTTATTAGGATCAAAATCAACTAAATCTTTCTCATGCTCTCCAAAACCCAAATAACAGACAGGCACTCTACTTTCATTAGTTGCTGAAACTATCATTCCTCCTTTTGAGGTGCCTTCTACTTTCGTCATAATCAAACCAGTTAATTTAATACAATCATTAAATTCCTTTACTTGACTCAAAGCATTCTGACCAGTATTTGCATCAATAACTAGAAATACTTCATGGGGAGAATTTGTGATCACTTTACCGCATACTCTATGCACTTTCTTTATTTCCTCCATCAAGTTTTTTTTATTTTGTAATCGACCTGCTGTATCAATTATAATCACATCTATTTTTTTTGAATTACCTGACTCTAAAGCATCGAAAACCACGGAAGACGGATCTGCTCCATCGGAACGACTTACAAAATCACACCCAATTTTTTCTGCCCAAAAGTTTATCTGTTCAGTTGCAGCTGCTCTAAAAGTATCTGCACCAACTAACATCACTTTTTTACCAGAAGACATTTCTTTCAAAGCAAGTTTGCCAGCTGTAGTAGTTTTTCCAACACCATTAACGCCAACGAGTAAAATTACCTTCTGAGCATTTTTTTCGTCTTCACAAAATTTAGGTAACCCCTGCGTTTCGGGAAAAAAAGATAATAGAATCTTCTCCAAACGTTTATGAGTAGATTCTCCTAAATTCTCTCCCGCACGTAATCTATCAAGAACTTGAGATACTAAACGAGGTCCCAAATCAGAAATATAGAGAGCTTCTTCAATTCTTTCATACATTTCTTCATCTATTTTATCTTTCAGAAATATATTCTTTAATTTTGAAAACAATTTATTTCTAGTAGGGGACAAACCTTCATAGAAACGATTCTTTTCAATATCTTTAGATACAGAACTTTCTTTTCTTCTTTCAAAAAACAAGATTAATCTCTTCACTATCAAGAATTGAGGGTTTAACTATTAGAATTTAGTTGCCTCTTACTGATTCTTCTACTTTTTCCGGTTCTTTTCGATTAAGCTGAACAGAAACAACTTCGGAAACTCCTTTTTCTCGCTGTGTTATTCCGTATAATTGAGAGGCAAATGACATAGTTTTCTTATTATGAGTAATAACAATGAATTGGCTCTTGTCCTCTAGTTCTCCAAGCACTTCTCTAAATCTTATAACATTAGCATCATCAAGAGTTGCATCCACTTCATCGAGTAAACAAAATGGACTTGGTCTCACTGAAAACACAGAAAAAAGTAATGAGATTGCAGTGAGAGCTTTTTCTCCAGCAGATAGCAACATAATATTAGAGGGACGTTTCCCTGGAGGTCTAACTTCTATATCGACACCACTTTCTAAAGGTTTTTCAGGTTCTAACATAAACAACTTTGCCTCTCCCCCAGAAAATAACCTCCCGAAAATATCTTCAAAATGTTTTTGTACTTGTTCGAATGCGTCAAGAAACTTTGTTTTTGTTGTTTTATTTAATTTTTCTATAGTATCTTTTAAATTTAAGATTGACTGGTCAAGATCTTCTCTTTGCTCTTTCAAGAAAGAGAATTCTTCATTAACTTCATCATATTCTTGTGCAGCTAAATGATTTACTTCTCCTAGTTTCAAGAATCTATTATTCAAATCATCTAACTTCTCCGTCTTGTCCCTATATGAAGATAATTCCTCTCGAAACTCATCAATTTTCATCTGAACATTAACACCATGCTTCTCTAACACTTGAGAAGCCATTGTATCTTTTTTAACTTGCAAAGTAGTTTTTGTTTCCGAAACATTTGCAATTTTTGCAGAAATTTCATCGAATTTAATCCTGAGACCTCTTACTTGTTTACCTAATTCTTCGTTCTGAATTTGAATATCTGTAAGGTATTTGTCCTGCTCAATCTCACTTTGAATTATTTTTTGATTTTCAATTTCAAGATTTTTTGACTGTTCTTCAAAAGATTCTATACTTTCTTGAGTTTCTTTTCTCTTATTATTGATTTCTTCTATATCTGACAAACAACTTTCCTTACGAAAGCGACTTTTATCAATAGATTCTCTAAGTCTATTTAACTCACTCTGGATTGATAACACCTTTCCAGAAAATTCCGTTAATGCAACACGCAACTTAGAGTGTACTCTTTCTTCTATAGAAATGAGTTTGATTTCTAACTGTCTCTTATTCTCTATAGCAACTTTCAATTCTTCTTCAGAAGAACTAAGTTCCATCGAAACGCGTTCAAAATTAGCCACAGATTCAGACAAACTAGTCTCATTATTATTAATTTCTAATTTTAACTCCTCACATTTTCTCTTTTTTTCCAAAATTCCAGTAGTATCAAGCTTCGATGAACCGCATTCAAAAGATCCATTTGGATATATAATTTCTCCATTTAAAGTGACCCAAGTAATGTTTGGGGGTCCGCTTAACCAAGAACTATAAGCAATATCAATATCTTCTACTATTCCCACTCCACCTAAAAATTGAGATATACAATCTTTTAATTCTTTATTACAAGTGACTAGAGATGATGCGGAACCGAAAACTTTTTCAGATTTAGGAATTTCAGGGAAAGTTTTTTCTCTTGAATTAATAGAAATAGCTAAAGCACGGATATCACCTTTTTTTGCAAAAGTTTTTATTGCAGAAAAAGCATCTTCTGGATTATCAACAACTACACTAAATAATAGTTCTTTTAAAATTGACTCTATAGCTTTTTCATATCTCTTATCAACTATAATAGAATCGGAAAGCAAACTCTTTACTCTTAAACCTAAATCAAGAAAATCATTTACACCCGCTCTTTGCTTGAGTGAAGAATCTATTGTCGATTGAATAGCCTGCAATAATGTTCTTCTTTCAAGAATATTATCCTTAAGTTCTATATTGTTCGTTTCAAAATCTGTCTGCATTTCTTTTAATCTAGAACATTTTTCTTCAAATGCTAAAACTTCATTATTTAGTTTCTCCTGAGTATCAAGAACTTCTTTAACTTGAGAAAAATATTCTTTTAAATTATCTTCTACTTTCTGGTCGGAATATTTAGACAAATCCATATTTTCTTTTACGGCCGTAATAAACTCTTTAAAAAGAGAATCTTCTCCTCTAGTTTTATGAACTAGATTTTTGAACTTATCTTCTTCTTGAGTCAATAATCTCTTTTCATTTTCGAATCTATTAATCTCTTCTCCAAGAGTCGAACTCTCGTTTTCTCTTTTAAGTTTCTCTGCTGCTAATTCTCTAAGTCTATTAGAAAAAATTTCTTTCTGTTCTTTTAGACGAATAACCTCTCCATCTACTTGAACTATTCGTTGTTTTGTATTGGAAATAAGCTCAGATTTTTGCTGCAGTTCAATTCTTACTCTTTCTCTGTCAGATTCGACTGTAGATATTTTAGAAAGAATAACTTGTTCGTTTTCTTTTAATTTTTCCAAATCTAATTCAGCAGGTTTTAGTTCATTTGTTATTTTGAGGAAATCAAGAACAGAAACACATAAATCTAAATCTTTAATTTCTGCCTGATATTCTTTATAGTATTTTGCCTTTCTAGCCTGTCGACGCAAGGAATTCAATCTTGACTCTTTCTCACGCATCACATCATCCATACGGGTAAGATTACCTAAAGACAATTCTAATTTTCTCATTGCTTCATTCCTGCGGTTCTTATACTTCATAATTCCTGCAGCTTCTTCAATTAAAACTCTTCGATCCATAGGTTTGGAATTAACAAGTTCTTCTATCCTACCCTGTTCTACTATAGAGAACGTATCTAAAGAGACTCCAGTATCTAAAAATAGATCAGTAATATCTTTCAATCTACAAAAATTCTTATTTATTAAATATTCGCTTTCTCCTGAACGATACAAACGCCTTGTAACTACAATTTCATCAAAATCCTTATACTTGAGATCTGTGATAGAACCATGCAACTCACTTAATGTCATGGAAACTTCAGCCATCCCAAGAGATTTTCTTTCTGCACTACCATTAAAAATAACATCATCCATTTTCTTCGCACGCATGTTTGTTGGAGCCTGTTCTCCAAGAACCCACCTGATAGCATCTGACACATTACTTTTACCGCAACCATTTGGACCAACAACTGCAGTCATAGGACCACTTAAATCGATCACTGTTTTATCAACAAAAGATTTAAAACCTTTCATCTCTATAGATTTTAACCGCAATTTATTACCTCAAAGGCGAAAAATAATTTATCAAATCAGATTTCTTTGTTCTTTTTCAAACATGCCTTAGCTGCTTCCTGCTCAGCTGATTTTTTTGATCGGCCCTCACCTCTTCCTAGAACAAGATCTCCTTGCAAAACTTCAACTGTAAAAACTTTAGAATGCTCTGGTCCAATCTCACTAATTATTTTATATTCAGGCGCCTTCTGTCCTGAACTTTGGAAAAATTCTTGCAGTTTACTCTTATTATCATTTAGATCCTCAATAGATGCTGGAGGTAAATTTTCTAATAATTTTTCGTGTATCCAATTAACACATTTCTGAAATCCTGCATCTATAAAAATTGCCCCAACGATTGCTTCAAAAGTCCCTGCTAAAATTGAGTTTTTAGTTTGTCCTCCAGTTTTTCTCTCTCCTTTACCAAGTCTAATAAAAGGAGCAAAATTATTTAACTTTGCCACCTTCGCAAGAGCACGACCACTAACTAGCAGTGATCGTTGGCGAGTTAATTGACCTTCTTGATAATCTGGATAGGAATTCCAAAGAAAATCTGTAACCACCAATTGAAGTACTGCATCACCTAAAAATTCTAATCGCTCATTGTCATCACCTGGAGGGATTATTTCTTGTGAGTATGATCGGTGCGTTAAAGATTGAACTAGAAGTTCTTTTTGAGAGAATTTATGACCTATACAAGATTCTGCAGAATCTATGTCGAATTCAGGTGAAGACAGAGGCAGATTGCCCTGCAAACTCGAAACATTCTGACTTTTAATGGGTTGCTTTTTCTTACTCGACTTTTTTAAAGAGTAATGTTGCATTTGTCCCACCGAATCCAAAGGAATTTGTGAGTGCAATATCTACATTTGCCTTTCTGGGCGAATTAGCAACATAGTCAAGGTCGCATTCAATATCAGGCTTTTCATAGTTTATAGTTGGGGGTATACAATCTTTTGCAATTGTCAGTACAGTATAAACTGATTCAACTCCTCCTGCAGCCCCAAGCAAGTGACCTGTCATTGACTTAGTTGAACTGACTGCTAACTGGTTTGCATGATCTCCAAAGGTATTCTTAATAGCTGCAGTTTCAAGTCTATCCCCTGTAGGAGTAGAAGTTCCATGTGCATTTATATAGTCGACGTCATGAGGATCTAAAGCCGCATCGTCTAGAGCCATCTTCATACATCTCGATGCTCCATAACCATCGGGATCAGGTGATGTAATATGATATGCATCAGAAGTTAGACCATACCCAACAAGTTCAGCATAAATTTTTGCCCCTCTTCCTACCGCATGATCATAACTCTCAAGAATCAGAATTCCAGAACCCTCTCCCATTACAAATCCATCACGATCAGAATCAAATGGCCTACTAGCAGATTCGGGTTCATCATTCCTGCAACTAAGAGCTTTCATAGCACAAAAACCACCCATACCTAGTTCGGTAATACATGACTCACTTCCGCCAGTAACCATAACATCAGCTATTCCTCTCTGTATGCATTTCATTGAATCTCCTATAGCATGATTACCAGAAGCACAAGCAGTAACAGTACAACTGTTAGGTCCCTTCAATCCCCACCGTATCGAAACCTGTCCAGCAGCTAAATTTGCTAGAAGTGTAGGTATAAAAAAAGGACTCAATCGACCAGGTCCCTTCTCTTGTATTAATTCTTTATTCGCTTCTATAGAAGGAAGACCTCCTAAACCAACACCAATAATTGCCCCCCACCTTTCAGATTCCTTGTTTTCTGTGCTAAGTTCTGAATCTTCAAATGCCATGGAAGTCGCTGCAATTACATACTGAATAAAAGTATCCATCTTTCTTGCTTCTTTTTTACTGATATATTTCTCAGAATCAAAATCTTTGACTTCACCACAAATTTTTGTAGGGAGACGGCTTGAATCAAATCTTGTTACAGGACCAATTCCTGATTTTCCCTCCATTAAAGCATTCCAATTCTCGTCTATAGAGACCCCTAACGGAGTTATTAATCCAAGACCTGTCACAACGACTCTAGGTGTATTCTCAGACAATTTAAAAACCTTAAGTTAAATTTCATTCATAAAAAAGCTATCATTTTTTTGAAACTATGTAATCTATTGCACTCTGCACTGTTGTAATTTTTTCAGCATCTTCATCTGGGATTTCAAGATCAAATTTTTCTTCAAAAGCCATGACTAACTCAACCGTATCAAGTGAATCAGCATTTAAATCATCAATAAACTTTGCTTCTGAAACTACTTTTTCCCTATCTGCTTCTAACTGTTCAACAATAATATCTTTGACTTGCTCTTCAATACTATCTTGCACTTTAAATCCTCCAAGAATCAAATTAAATATAGGAGTGAAAAATTGATAAATTCATAGGCGGAAACACAGTTTAAAACAATTTAAAAGAAAAATATAGAAGGAATCTTTAATTATTCAAGACCTTCTAATGCTAATAAAGTGCTTTCTAAACTTTCTTTGTTTTCAACATTAAAAACAGGTAATCCCTTTAAAATTCTTTTATTCAATCCTGACAAAACTTTTCCTGGACCTACTTCAATCGCGGCAGAAATGTTTTGATCTGCTAATGAACTAACTGAACTCTCCCATCTAACAGAAACACGTATTTGTTTCATCAACAGTTCTTTTATTTCTGAAGCTTCGCTAACAAGCTTCCCTGTTACATTCGCACAAATTGGTATACTTGAAGAACTAAACTCTGTTGATTTCAAAACTTGAGACATTTTCTCAGAAGCTTCAATAAGTAATGAACAATGGAAAGGTGCACCAACAGGCAGCATAACCGCTTTTTTAAAACCAGCCTCACGAGCAATAGAACTAGCCTGTTCTACGGCTTTTCTCTCACCAGAAAGAACATACTGCCCTGGAGCATTATAATTAGCGACCTCTAAAACGCCTTCAATATCGTTACATAATTTTTCAGCTTTTTCTAACTCTCCTCCTAGTAATGCTAGCATCGCACCACCATCAGATGGCACTACTTCATGCATTAAACGCCCTCGTTCTTTAACTAACAAAAGGGCAGTAGAAAAATCAAAAACTCCCCCCGCAATCAAAGAAGTGTATTCACCTAGACTATGCCCTAGAGCAAAATGGGGAAGGATCCCTTCATTTTGCAAAAGTTTCATACCTATAAAACTATGAACTAAAATTGCAGGCTGTGTGTAATTCGTTTGAGTAAGCTTTTCTGCAGGACCTTCAAAGCTTAACTTAGTAATATCAAAACCAAGAATATCATTAGCCTCATGATAGATGTTTCTTGCCATTTCAAAATCTTCATAAAAGGAACTACCCATACCAACATATTGAGAGCCTTGACCAGGAAACAAAAAAGCTATTTTTCTTGATTTTTTATTATCAGATAAACTCTTTTCTTCATTCATAAGATATTTTCTCAATTGATGGACTTTATAATTACCATTTCAACAAAGATGCACCCCACGTTAACCCACCTCCAAAAGCAGCTAAAAGGATATTGTCGCTTTTTTTAATTCTTTCGTTTTTTATCTGTTCGTCTAAAGCAACGGGGATTGTAGCAGCAGACATATTTGCATATTTCTTTATCGTTACAACAACTTGCTCCATAGGCAAATTTAATCTCTTTGCAATTGCTTCAATAATCCTTATATTAGCCTGATGTGGAATAAAAAGGTCAAGATCACCTAGAGACATACCGTTTTTTTCCAAAATCTCTAAAGAAACATCAGAAAAATTTTTTACAGCAGTTTTAAAAACACCTTGACCATTCATTTTCAAAAGATGTGCATTAGATTTCACATCTTCTTCTGAAATAGGAGTCAATTTAGAACCACCTCCAACAATTAGGATTAATTCACCTTCACTACCATTGCTATATGTTATCGTATCTATAATCCCAGATTCGTCATCAGATTGTCCAACCACAACAGCACCGGCACCATCTCCCCATAAGATACAATTTCCTCTATCTGTCCAATCAGCAACCCTTGTCATTATATCAGCACCAACTAACAAAACATTTTTAGCTAAACCCGATCTCAAATACGCATCAGAGCACTGCAAACCATAAACAAATCCAGAACAAGCAGCATTAAGATCAAAAGCAGGACAATTTCCGATATTAAGATTAGATTGTAGCCAACAGGCCGCTGAAGGACACATAGAATCAGGAGTAATAGTCGAAAATATAACAAGATCTATATCACTTGCATGTAATCCTGAAGCCTTTATTGCATTTTCGGCAGCTGGCAAAGATAATTCAGATACTCCAACCCCTTTTGGTGCAATTCTTCTTTCCGAAATACCTGTACGCTCAAGGATCCATTCATCGGTTGTATCAACAATTTTTTCAATTTGTTTGTTCGTTAAGACTTCTTCTGGGACATAAGAACCTGTTCCAAGTATTTTTGATCTCAAAATAGATTGACCAATCTGGTGGGCAAAATTAAAAGGGCGAAATTAACTTAAACAATCATACATCTTTTTTATCTGACTCATCTCCAGAAAATATCCCACCCTTAATTTGGTTCCAAAGACGCCAGCCTACATCAGAAG
>CAZLCI010000062.1:0-11878 GCA_964558115.1 uncultured Nitrospinaceae bacterium
TACCCATACTGATCCCATAAATACCAATTTTAGATGAATCTACCTCTTCTCTCTCTAACAGATAATCAATAACTGCTGCTCCTGCCCTCTCATAATTATCTCCAACAGCACGTATCTTTTGTATATTTGAATTTCCTTGACCGGGCCCATCCATAGTAAGAACATGAAATCCTCTCTCTGCAGCAACATTATGTCTTGCATGAGGAAAAGATTCTTTTGTCTGATCCATTCCAGGAACATAAATTATACAGGGTGCATTTCTTCTATCAGGAAGCAAATGAAGTAAGCAAGATATAGTTTTTCCATCATCAAAAGGAACCTCTACCCTTTCAATTGGATAAGAGGCAACTTCAGAACGACGGTCTACCATTTCTTTTAATTTGTCACACAAATAAACCTTGACAGGATTGTCATCATAAAAAATTGGATGTTGAGCCATACGATAAGATTCAACTGCATGATCATAATGCTCAGTTGCTGTATGATTAAAACCTTCTTGCTGTGCTTTTTTTCCTAGTTCTTCGTGAAACTCCCCTGCTTCTTTCCATACCTTAGGCAACATCTGATAGTTGTGAGCTGTCTTGCCTTCTGGCACCTCAAGATAATCACGCTCAAAATTCTGGACTCTTCCTCTAGTTTTCAGAGCAAGATCTAACATCCATTGCTGATTATCTCTTTTGGTTCTGAGATTTTTTATCATTTTTTTCCCCTTTAATCTTAAATCTCTCTTATAAAAAAATACAAATTATCAAAATATCTTATTTCTTTGACAGCAAAACACCCTTTTCACGTAAATTTAAAATCTCACTTTCACTCAAACCGAACTCGGCAAGAATTTCATCAGTGTGCTCAGCAAGAATTGGAGGTGCAGTTCTTACTGAGGAAGGGGTCCGACTGAATTTAACAGATGGAGCAATCATTTTCAATTTTCCATACTTTTTATGAACTACTTCTGACAAGTAAGACATTTCTTCCATTTGCTCATCTTCATGAAGTTGTGAGGGTTGCCTCACCTTTGCACAGGGAACTTCAGCTTTGTCAAATTTTTCAATCCAAAAATCTGCGGTTTTTTTGAGTAAAGTTTTTTGTACTATGGGTATAATTTTTTCTCTTGCATCGTGACGATCTCTGAAATTTTTCCAACAGCTATTTTCACTCAATTCCTTTAATTCAAGAACCCTACATGCATTCTTCCAAAACCTTTCAACATCCATATATAAGTATATATGACCATCCAATGTATTATAAATTCTTGCTATTCTATCAGTAAGTGGATCTTTAACATTTTGAAGATCTTCTTTTTCACTCGCCCAAGTGAGTCTTCCTTGCTGTAATGATACTGCTCCACCTAGCAAAGAAGAGTCTATAAACTGACCAAAACCACTTCTCTCCCTAGAAAATAAGGCCATTGATACTGCTGTACTTGATAAAGAGCCTGTAAAATAATCTATGAAATGTCCTTGAACAAGTTGTGGATTCCCACCACTGCCTTGCTCTGCAGGGATGCCTGAATAAGTCTGAACAATAGGATCGATTCCTCTTCTTGATTTTAGTGGACCCGACTGTCCGAAAGCAGAAATAGAAAGATAAACCATCCTTGGATTACTCTCTAATAAATGATCAGGACCAAGTCCGAGACTTTCTATCACTCCTGGGCGATAGCCTTCAACAAAAACGTCTATCTGCTTACACATTTCAAGAACTATTTTTTTTCCTTCTTTGTGCTTTAAATTAACAGCAATACTTCTTTTATTTCTATTCAAACCTAAAAACAATCTACTTTCTCCATCAAATGTAGATGGGAATTCTCTAATAATATCACCATTTAATGGTTCTAACTTGATCACATTTGCCCCTGCATCAGCGAGCAATAAAGTACAGTATGGACCAGCAACATAATGTGTAAGATCTAAAACTTTAATCCCATCTAAAGAACCCATGATTTCCTTTGTAAAAAAATTCAGTTTATCATTTCTTTTTTTTTCATTAACTTTTCATTACTTCTATTTGTAATAATCAAAAAACGTTCATTCGTTCCTTCAGCTACTTTCTCATACTCGTCAAATATTTCTGCGATAAAAAGACACCTCATCCGATCTCTTTGAATTAATGTTGTCTTAACGGTTATCTTCATTCCTTTTGGAGTTCCAGACAAATGACTTAATGATACCTTTGTACCAACAGATGTCATCTCATCTGGCAAAAAAGGAATTAAAGATAGAAAGGCACTCCTTTCCATAAACCTAACCAAATCTGGAGTCGAAACTACTTCAGATTTAGTCCCTCTTAAATGAAAAGGGACGTGTTCCTCTTCGACTAAAATCGAATAAGTGCCCTCAAGCCCAATAGGAATATCATCCAAACTCATACTTTCTCCAAATTAAACAGACAAAACTATTTTTCCAAAAACAGAACCAGTCATTAAGATCTCATGTGAACGTGCGGCATCTGCTAAATCTACTATTTCACCTACAACAGAACGAATCTTTTCATTTCTAAGCAAAACTTCTAATTGACTAGTCATACTCGAAAAAAAACAATCAGAATTAAAAAGACTCATTCCTCTAACATCAATATCTTTTGAATAAAAAGGAGGATAAGTTACTGTGCCACTAGGATTTTTTCCAGTACCTGAACCCAACAAAACAATTGTCCCAAATTTTTTTATGGCCTGACAATCTAAATCAAAGTTTTCACTTGCAACCATCTCGATAATTGAATCTACTCCTCTTCCAGATGTCTCTTTTAAACATTCAGAAACCCAATCTTGCTCTCTATAATTGAACACTAGATCAGCACCAAGATCTTTACAAAACTCAGCTTTTTCTTTGGAACTAACCGTAGAAAAAACAGTTGCACCAGTTGCCTTTGCAATCTGTATTGCCATACTTCCTACTCCTCCAGCGCCACCATGAATTAAAATCGTTTCTCCAGGTTTTATTGAGGCCTTATAAACTAATGCGTAATACGCAGTATATAGAACACATGGAAAGGAAGCCCCTTGAATAAAATCAAAATTATCAGGTAAAATTGCCGAACGATGAGCATTCAAAAGAGAAAGTTCTGCATAACCTCCACTCACAGAAGAACCAAATACTCTATCTCCTTCTTTAAAATTCTGCACACCTTCACCAACAGAAATCACCTCTCCGGCAGCATCAATTCCAGGAACCCACGGTAATTTCAAACCCTTGGAAAGAGGATGTGCACCAGAACGAAAAGTCGTATCTACAGGATTAACACCTGCGCCTTTTACTTTTATTAAAATTTCTCCTTCTGAAGGGATGGGATTTTCCATCTCTCCTAATTTCATAACATCTGGGTCACCAAAAGAATTTACTTGAATAGCTTTCATTTTATTCCCCTCTTAAAAAACTTTTATTATGAAGATATTTCAAGAAATCTATACCTAGAAAGCAATTGAATCAATCAAAGAATAAACAAGAAACTTATTATTACGATGTTGGAATCAATTGGAAATTGATGTACTTGACAATAAAAGTGAGCGAAAGATAAAGTTCGAATATCCATGAATCTTGAATATTTATTTATTGTGGCCGTTTTCATGCTACTCCATATAGATAATTTTCTCAGATGGATTCGCCATTAAAACGACAATTCCATTGGATTTTTTATTTCATGAGAGCCATATTACTAGTCTCAGAGTTTTTCTTACAAACCAAAAGGAAGGAAATCTAAATTGAGTGTAATAGAGTCGTTACATCACGTACATTTAATAAGTTCTGACCCAGTTAAAACTTCAAAATGGTATATAGATTTTTTAGGTGCTGACCTAACTCACGAAGACATAAAACATGGGGCGATAAATATCAGATTACAAATAGGAAATTTAAATCTATTTGTTCGCGGATTAAGAGAAAATGAGGAACTCTCTTCTACACAAAACTTATTACAAGAAGGCATTCATCATATCGGTCTCATGGTTGATGACATAAAAGAAATAATGAAAAGAACAACAGAAAATGGGGCAACAGAAATAGAAGAAATTCATACCGGTGTTACAGGAAATTGGGTTGCATTTATTCGTACCCCTGAAGGAGTATTAATTGAGTTCCTCCAAAAAAAATAAAGAAGTAAATTTAAAAACACATAAAAAACTATCCCCACCAAAATTAAATCGCGTTCAGCATATTGGAATCAAAGTACATAATTTAGATTTGGCTGTCGAATTTTATAGAGACATAATGGGAATGAAAATATCTGACAGATATGAACCAGGAGATAATCCTCATAATCCTTGGGGGATTTGCTTTTTAAGAAGTGGAAATCTTCATCACGAGATATCACTTATTGGTTACGCAAAAGAAAATAATCTCAAACCAAATAGAATTGGAATAAGAGAACCTGGAGTAGGATTACATCATTTCGCTTTCGAGGTAGATTCTAAAAAAGAATTTGAATCTTGGACAAGTCATCTTAAAGAAAACAAAATTGAATTTACTTCTGGTCCATTAGTTCATAGTCCTACCCATCCCGAAGGAGACGGAACGTTAGGAGAAAATAGAGCATTATATTTTTACGATCCATCGGGAAATGGAATAGAAATTTTTTGTGATATGGCTCGAATCAATGAAGAAGATAATTCTATAGAAGAAAAATGGTTTAGAGATCGTTTGCAGAAGGATGGATATTCCAGAAATTCCTGCAACCCATCGAGACCATGGATACCCGGTCGATCTAGTATGGAAGGCGCTATTAAAAAATTTGGAGAAAAGTAATTTAAAATTGGACAGTTTGATTTTATATTTTTATTGAGAGGATAATTTGGATAATACAAATTGGTATAATATTCAGGAATTCGCACCAAACACATTCCAATTTAATGAGGCTGAACTCTGGAACATGTTTCTATTAATTGGTGAAGAAAGAGCTGTATCTATTGATGGAGGAATTGGAATTGGAAGTGTGAGAGAGTTATGTGAAAGTATTACATCACTCCCAATGGAACACATTTTGACTCATACTCATTGGGACCACTTAGGGTCAATACATGAATGGGAATCTATTTCAGTTCACGAAAATGGCAAAAACAACTTATCTAATGATTTTGCGGAAGGATGTAAAGACTTTATTTCCAATTGGAAAGGAAAAGAATTTCCTGAAAATTTCGTTTCAGAAAATTTTAAGTTGAAACCAGGGATATTTGGGCAACCTCTTTATGAGGGTCAAATAATTGATCTAGGTAATAGAAAATTACACATTTATGAAACACCGGGTCACTCTCCAGACAGTATTTCTATCTATGATGAAAAAGAAGGAGTGTTAATAACAGGGGATTTAGTAAAACCACATATGCCACTTTTTATTCAAGTACCAACTGCAGTTTTATCAGATTACGGTCCTTCACTTAGAAGACTTGAATCTATTTCAAAAGAGAAGAATGTTCGATGGATTTGCTCTGGACATTCAGAACCATTTGAAGATTTAAGTATAATTCCAGAAATGGCTGATTTTGTTGAAAAAATAGAAAAGGGAAATATCGATCCTCCTCAAAAAATTGAAGCCGGAAAATGGGGATTAGTAGATGAATATCGGGCAGAAAGATTCCAAGTTTGGATTAATGATAATGCACGAAGATAGTGAGAAGGACAAAAATGACAAATAAAAATGTAATTTGGGAACCCAATGAAGATTTTTTGCAAAACAGCAATATTGCACTACTGATGAAAAAATTAAATTTTACTGACTATAGAGAATTTCTCGATTGGTCAGTAAAAGATATACGAGAGTTCTGGGAAGTTATCTTAGAAGACATGAACTTTCAATGGCATAAAAAATATCATACGATCCTAGATCTCAACAATGGTTTTCCTTGGGCCAAATGGTTTTTAGGTGGTGAAACGAATATAGTTACAAATTGTTTAGACAGACATGTTCTTAGCCATCGAAAAGATCAAGTTGCTTTAATTTGGGAAAGTGATGAAGGCAATAAAATTTCCTTTACTTATAACCAACTTTCTAAAAAAGTAAATCAACTCTCTAATGCGATGAGAAATGCGGGTCTAAAAAAAGGTGATGTTGCAGGAGTTTTTCTTCCTTTATTGCCAGAAGCAGTAATTACTATGTACGCATGCTTCAAAAATGGCATTGCAGTACTTCCTATTTTTTCAGGATTTGGTCCCGAGGGGCTTGCTGAAAGACTTATACATTCTAAAGCTAAAATTTTATTCACTTCAAATGGTGCAGTTAGAAGAGGAAAAGTCATCCCTCTAAAAAACACAGTAGATACTGCTTTACAACAAGAGACCTCTATAGAGAACGTTATAGTTGTAGAAAGAGCAGATCTAGAGATCCAAATTAATAAAGGAAGAGATATTACATGGAATGAATTCATATCATCAGAATCTGAAATTGCAGAAACTGAGAATTTACCTGCAGACAGTATTTCGATGATCATGTACACGTCTGGGACAACTGGAAAACCAAAAGGAACGGTTTATTCCCACGCAGGTTTAATGAGCGGTCCTGGACGAGAATTAAAATACTGCTTCGACATGAGAGACAACGACACAATGTTCTGGGTTACAGATTTTGGTTGGGTTATGGCTCCTTATGAACTTGTTGGATCTCATTTCAATGGACATACATGTTTTCTTTACGAAAGCGTACCAAATCATCCCGAACCAGACAGACTTTGGAAAATGATTTCAGATACAAAGATAACTCATCTTGGTCTATCTCCTACAGCAGTTAGAGTTTTAATAGGTGAAGGTGACCACTGGGTAGAAAAACATGATCTATCCACTTTAAGAGTTCTCGGTTCTACTGGTGAACCATGGGATATAGAATCATATCTTTGGTATTTCAATAAAGTAGGTTCAACAAAATGTCCAATAATGAATATTTCTGGTGGAACGGAAATAGGTGCATGTATATTGCAACCTCTACCAGTAATGGAATTAACCCCTTGTACTCTAGGCGCTCCTGCAATGGGAACCGATGCAGATGTCTTTGACGATCAAGGCAATCCAGTTCGTAACGAAGTAGGACATCTTGTACTAAAACAACCTATTCCTTCTCTAACAATGGGATTTCTAAATGATTCAGACAGATACTTAGAAACTTATTTCTCCCGCTGGGATAATATTTGGTATCATGGGGACTGGGCTAAAGTAGACGAAGAGGGATTCTGGTATTTGTTCGGTCGTTCGGACGATACTATTAAGGTATCTGGAAAAAGAGTAGGTCCAAATGAAATTGAATCAGAAATTCAGAAACATCCTGGAGTTTTAGAAACAGCAGTAATCGGAACTCCTCATCCCATAAAAGGAGAAGCGATTACTTGTTTTATAGTTCTTGCTAACAATTATAAAGCAACGGACGATTTAAGAGAAGAACTAAAAGACCAAGCGGTAAAATACTTGGGGAAGAGTCTAAGACCGGACGAAATTAAATTCGTAGAATTTCTCCCTAAAACAAGATCCGCAAAAATTGTGAGAGGAGCGATCAAAAAGATTTATCTTGGAGAAGATATTCAACACATGGATTTAAGTTCTCTAGAAGATCCTTCACATCTTAATGCTATTAAAAACGCAAAATAAAAATATGCCTAAAAATAATTCAGAAATAATATGGAAACCTAACGAGGACTTTTTAAATAACAGCAATATTGCCCTCTTAATGAAAAAAAATAATCTTTCAAATCATTCAGAACTAATAGAATGGTCACAAAAAGATACTTCCCTCTTTTCGAAAGCAATTCTCGAAGACATGGAAATCCAGTGGTATGAAGATTTTAAAGAGGTCCTAGACTTAAGTAAAGGGTTCCCATGGGCAAAATGGTTTGTGGGCGGAAAAATTAATATTGTCTATAATTGTATCGACAAACATCTCACACCAAAAAAGAAGAATCACCCAGCTCTAATCTGGGAAGGAGATGATGGAACTAAAAGAACGTTTTCATATGAACAATTGTCTTTTGAAGTATCTAAACTTGCAAATGCAATGAAGGAGTTTGATCTTAAAATTGGAAATACTGTCGGTATTTTTATGCCTATGATCCCAGAAACTATCTTTGCTATGTTTGCTTGTTTCAAGATAGGAGTTATTGCAGTTCCAATTTTCTCTGGGTTTGGTTATCAAGCAGTTGCAGAACGTCTAACTCATGCAAATGCAAAACTTGTATTTACTTCAAATTTTGGACTTCGAAGAGGAAAAGAAATTGCTATAAAAGCACTCTTAGACAAAGCTCTTCAAATAAACAATTCAGTAAAAAAAGTAGTTGTTTTTGAAAGAACTAAGTCATCCTACCAAATTTTAAAAAATAGAGATGTGAAATGGCAAGAATTTACCTATGACAAATCTTCAGAGTCTGAAACTGTACAGTTAGACTCTGAAGCAATTTCGATGATTATTTACACCTCAGGAACTACCGGTAAACCTAAAGGCACATTACATACCCATGCCGGTTGTCTAACTACCATTACAAAAGAAGTGAAATATTGTATGGATCTTAGAAATGACGATATTCTTTTCTGGCTCACTGATATCGGGTGGATGATGGGACCATGGGAAATGATTGGAACACAAGCACTTGGAAAAACATATTTAATATATGAAGGCACACCAAATTGGCCTAAACCAGATAGACTTTGGAAACTTATCTCAGAACATA
This sequence comes from uncultured Nitrospinaceae bacterium, assembly GCA_964558115.1. Lineage (GTDB taxonomy): Bacteria > UBA8248 > UBA8248 > UBA8248 > UBA8248 > UBA3496. The sequence goes on from CAZLCI010000062.1 coordinate 8,636, forward strand.
AGGTTACCCATCTTGGCATCTCTCCTACAGCGATTCGACTTCTTATAAATAGTGGAGAAAAATGGATAAAAGAACACGATCTTTCAAGTTTAAGAGTCCTAGCATCTACTGGAGAACCTTGGGACCCCGAATCATATATGTGGTATTTCGAAAAAATAGGAAATAAACGTTGTCCCATTATGAATATTTCAGGAGGAACAGAAATCTGTGGTTGTCTCCTACAACCTTATCCAATTATGGAATTATCTAAGTGTTCTCTTGGGGGACCTGCTTTAGGTGTTCATACCGACGTATACGATGAAGATGGGAAATCTATTCGTGGTGAGATAGGACACTTAGTATGTACAAAACCTATGCCATCTATGACAAAGAGTTTTCTCTTAGATGAAAACAGATATTTAGAAACTTATTTTTCACGTTTCCCAAATACCTGGTATCACGGAGACTGGGCGATGGTAGATGAATTAAACCAATGGTTTCTCTTTGGAAGATCAGACGACACAATTAATGTTGCAGGAAAAAGAGTAGGTCCTGCAGAAGTAGAATCTGAACTAATTCGACATCCTTCCGTTATTGAAGCTGCAGTTATAGGAACTCCACATCCTATCAAGGGAGAAGGATTAACTTGTTTTGTTGTTATTAAAGAAGGATATGAAATGAGCGATCATCTTAGGGAAGAATTAAAAGATGAAACTACAAAATATTTGGGGAAAAGTCTGCGTCCTGAAACAATTAAATTTGTAGAAGGATTGCCCAAAACACGCTCATCAAAAATAGTGCGTAGCGCAATAAAAAAATTATATTTAGGAACTAACATCAATGATATAGACACTTCTTCAATAGAGGACTCTTCTCTTCTAGAAGCAATCTCAAGGGCAAAATAAATATTTAAGACGAAATATCATAAAAATCTTTCACGAACTCTACAACAGACATACTCTCTCGGACTAAAACCTTGGTTTGTTTAGAATGGAGTATGGATTCTACAAAATCTGAATGATTTCTATACATAGAAGAAAGTTTAGAAGGAATTTCGTTTGGAATTTCTAAGTCATTTTTCAATTCAGGCTGCTTTAATCCGTCTTTATGAGACCAATCAACTATTCCTTTTCCTTCAACAATAGTACAACTTCCACGAGTGCCATACAGAGACAATTTTTCTGGGGAATTTGGATACGTAACAGTAGAAGCAGTCATCACTCCCAAAATCCCATTAGTGAGTTCAACAATTCCAACTGCCAGGTCTTCTTCCTTGTAATCAGGACGAACCGTTTTCGCAAACCCTGATATTTTCTTATAGGGACCAAGCATCCAAAGAATCAAGTCCAAATAATGGATGCCCTGGTTCATCAATACACCGCCACCTGACTCATAACCAGATGATCGCCAAGGTGCTTGTGTGAAATAATGATCATCTCGATGATAATTTATTGAGACTTCAAATAAAAAGATTTCTCCGAGTAAATCTTGTTCTAAAGCAACTTTCAAAGATTGCACATCTGGGTGATAACGTTTTTGTGACACCACAGACAAAGTCAATTGTTTGTCTTCGAAGAATTGAACTAAAGATTTGCAAGATTCTACTTCTGTTGCAAGAGGTTTCTCAATAAGAACATGCTTCCCTAACTTACCTGCAATCATTGCTTGTTCCGCATGAAGATAGGAAGGAGAAGCAATTAAGACTGCGTCAACATCTTCTCTGTTAATTGCGTCTTCAATTTTTTGTGAATATTGACATTTATATTTGTCGGAAAAATCTTTGCCACGAGACTCATCAAGATCATACACAGAAATTATTCTTGCATTTGTCATAGACAATAATACTTGCGCATGCCTATCTCCCATGAGACCACAGCCTATCAAAGCAAAACCTAGAGAAAATTTTTCTTCCAAATCAACCTCTTTTAAAATAGAAGAATCAAGATGACATCTTCTTTTCTTTTGCTATAAGCATTAAATTTCTAGTATATGGAACGAAATTAGGTAAATAGGCAAGCACTCCTATAATACTACCTCTTTGGAAAAAATAGATAAGTAAAATTATAGAACCACCTAAACTAAGATACCAAAAGATTTCTGGAACGATACTTCTTCCTGCACGCTCACTTTGTATCCACTGCACAAGAAATCTAGAACCGAAACAGGTATTGCCGACTAAACCAAAGAGTTCCCAAGGTCCTAAATCAAACCCCCAAACTTGCATTATGTTCTCCTTGTTGAGACCAATAAATTTTTAATTATTTTTTAAAAGGCGAAACAAACCTTTTCTTGTACCAATAAATTGCAAGAGTATCCACAAAACCTACAAAAATTCTATTTCCCATTCCATATTTTGACACTCCAGACTTACGAGGGCGATCTTTTATAAAAACTTGATTAATCTTAATTCCATGGAATTGGAGTATTGTTGGAAGAAACCTATGCATTCCCCGAAAGGGAACTATATCAACAAGTACTTCTTTTTTAAAAACTCTATAAGTACAGCCAGCATCTTTTATCCCATCTCTTAAAATAGTATTTCTGAAAAGATTTGCAATTTTCGTCGATATCTTTTTACTTAGAGAATCTGCTCTACTAGGACGAATGCCGCATACGGCACCATAACCTTTAAGAGAATCTATTAAGTAAGGAAGATCTCGAGGATCATTCTGTAAATCTGCATCCATTGTAACTATAAGTGTGCCTCGAGATGATCTAAATCCTGTCAATTGGGCTGCGCTCTCTCCCTGATTAACTGAATGAGAGAGCAGAATAACTTCATTCCTATCGAGATCTCGAATTTTTTGAGCAGTAGAATCTGAACTGCAATCATCAACAAAAATTACTTCCCAACTCGTGTCTAGACTTTCAAGTACAGGACATAGTTCATGCCAAAGAGAAAAAATATTATCCTCTTCATTAAAACATGGGATTACGACACTTATAACTATCTTCTCATCCATGAATAAATTCACAATCTTTGTAATTGAGGAAAGAAAAATCCTTATTTATTTTTTTCTCATTAAAGTAAAAAGTAACTTGAGAGCGTTTTCTATAACGATCATAAGATTTCCATTCTTCAAAATAACCACAAAAAATAATAAAAAAGCAAGACAAAACAACAAAGGAAAAATATATCGATAATTGGATTTTTTCTTGTAAGAATAGTCTAAAACAAAATAGATAAATAAAAATAGCAAAAATGATTACAAGAAGTGGAACCAATTTGTATTCCAAAAAAGAAACAATAAAGTAAGCAGCTCC
>CAZLCI010000063.1:0-11867 GCA_964558115.1 uncultured Nitrospinaceae bacterium
CTGTAGTAGCTTGTCTTTGGCTATCATTAAAATAAGCTGGGACCGTGACTACAGCATCACTAATTTCTTCTCCAAGATAGTCACTAGCTGCTTGTTTTAATTTTTGAAGAACACTAGAAGATATTTCAGGGGGCGCATAAACTTTACCATTTATCTTAAGTCTTGCATCACCATTTTCTGCTTTAATAACTTCGTAAGGCACCATCTTTACTTCTTCGGGAACCTCATCAAATCTTCTACCCATAAATCTCTTTACTGAATAAATAGTATTTGTAGGGTTAGTAACTGCTTGTCTTTTAGCAACAACTCCAACAAGTTTCTCACCTTCTGGGGTAAAACCAACTATACTAGGTGTAGTTCGATTTCCTTCCTGATTTGGTATGACCGTAGGTTCACCTGCTTCCATAATAGAAACTACAGAGTTTGTGGTTCCTAAATCAATACCAATTACTTTTCCCATTTTTGCCTCCTAAAACAAAAAAATTAAAATCAACAATAAAAAAATAATTAAAACAAAATTGGACGATAAATTTATTATATGAGTCCAAGACTGTCAAGTTATATCAGCACAAATAACTCATATAACAAATTTAGATTACCGAACTTAGCAAATATCAGAATTAAAAGTAAAATATGGAATAATTGCTTGATAGATTTGACAAATTTTCAATATAAAGATAGCCTGAATGTGATATAAAGTATTTATAGTTATTATTTCAAAAAAATATTAAAAGGAATATGAATGGTAACTTTATTTGATGAAACTCAAACTCCCACAAAAAGTTCTGGGATAACCGCAACAGAGAACGCTTCTAAAAAAGTTAGCGAACTTCTCAAAGCAGAAGGAAAAGAAGGGCACGGACTCCGTTTATCAGTAACAACAGGGGGCTGCTCAGGCTATAACTACGGATTATTCTTTGACGAAAAAGCAAACCCAGATGACAAAGTTTACGAGTCTAATGGTATCAATATCTTTGTAGACACCCAAAGCGATTCACTTCTATCAGGCACAGAAATTGATTACGTTGACAGCCTAGAAGGATCGGGATTTAAAATCAATAACCCTAATGCAACGGGAACTTGCGGTTGTGGAAAGTCCTTCACAGCATAAAAAAAGAATCTACTTTACTAAAAACGATCTAACTGAGATACAAAACGGGTTATATTTGAAAATATAACCCGTTTTTTTTACTTGCTAATCAAAAAACATTTAATACAATGCTAAAATAATCAAAATTTAGCATTGTATTTTCGCTACTTAAAAGGATAATTTATGCAACGTTTTAAAAATAAAGTTTGTATTATAAGCGGTGGAGCCAGTGGCATAGGCGCTAAAACCGCAGAAATATTTACAGAACAAGGGGGAAAGGTTTTAATAGGAGATATTGACGAAAAAAATGGGGAAAATCAAACAAATAAAATCATTGAAAAATTCGGTAATGGAACTGCTATTTTTTCCTACCTAGATGTTTCAAATCCTGACGATTGCGAAAAAGCTGTAGAAAAAGCTGTCAACGAATTCGGTAGTGTAGATTTTTTACTAAATAGTGCCATCAAAATGGCTCCGGGAATGCTTAAGGAACTTTCTCTCCAAGATTGGAATACGATGATCACAATTGGATTAACCGGAACATTTCTCATGACTCAAGCTACTGGTCGTTGGATGATTGAAAATGATACTCCCGGATCCATTGTCACAATGTCATCTATTGGTGGTCAACAGCCATATGGAATGTCAGGCGCCTATTCAACCGTAAAAGCTGCTGTGATCATGCTCGCAGAACACTTTGGAATAGAATGGGCAAGTCACAAAATCAGGGTTAATGCTATATGTCCTGGCCACACAGAAACACCATTAACATCCTACTTAAAAGACTCGAATATTAAAAAACAGAGAAGTGAAATCACACCCCTTCTGAGAGTCGCACAACCAATAGATATAGCCAACGGAATTTTGTTTTTATTCTCAGAAGAAGCAGATTACATAACTGCTACGACCTTAGAAATTGATGGTGGACTAAGCAAAACTGTAATGAATCATCTCCCTGGGCGAAAATGGAAGTAGAAGACTTTGAAAAATATTAAACAAAACAAAAAAATAAATATATTATTAATTTCATGCTACGAACTAGGGAATCAACCTATACAAACAGCCAGTTTACATGCTTTCTTGAAAAGTTACTCTTATTCCCCAAAAGTTTTAGATCTATCTACACAAAAAATTAATCCAAAAGAAGTTCAAAATTGCAATTTTATTGCCATTAGCACTCCAATGCATACGTCCCTAACTATTGCAGTTGAAGCGACAAAAATAATTCGCAAAGTCAACAAAGAATGTCATATTTGCTTTTACGGAGATTATGCAGATCTAAACTCTAAGTATCTTTTAAAAAATATAGCTGACAGTTGTTTAAGCGGTGAAACTCAAAAATCAATACTCGAAATAATTAACTCAATTGAAACTTCCTCGAAAGAAGTTACAGAAAAGAAAAATATATATAAAAATAGTATTCGACTTATAGAAAAGCCTGATTTTAGGACACCTGAAAGATCTCTGCTCCCTACTCTATCCAATTACAACAAATTGATTAATGATCAGACGTATATTACAACTGCTGCAGTCGAGACTAGCAGAGGGTGCAAACATCAGTGTCTTCATTGCCCTATAACACCTATTTTCAAAGGTCGATTTTTTGTGGTGCCAAAAGAGATAGTTTTATCTGACATAAAAAACTTGCATTCACAAGGTGCTAGACATATCACATTTACCGACCCTGACTTTTTAAATGGCCCCAAACATTCGCTAAGAATCCTTAGAGAGATGCATAATTTATTCCCAGAAATGACTTTTGATTTTACAGCCAAAGTTGAACATCTAATCAACCATAAAGATATATTCACTGAATTAAGACAATTAGGCTGCCTCTTTATTGTTACAGCTTTAGAATCTTTAAATAGCAAAATCTTAAGAAAATTAGTTAAAGGACATTCGAAAAAAGATTTCTTAGAAATTTTAAAAATTTCGAGAGAAAACGAGATTTCTATCCGACCTTCATTAATTGCATTTACTCCTTGGACAACTCCAAAAGATTACATAGAACTACTAAATTTCATTGAGGAAAATGAATTGATTTATGAAATAGACCCAATTCAGATGTCAATAAGATTACTTATCCCTCCAAAGTCGAGTCTGCTTAAATTAAAAGATATAAGGAAACACATAGTTGATTTTCAACCAGAAAGATTTTCTCATATTTGGAAGCATCCAAATCCAAAAATGGAGATTTTAAATTCAAATATTTCTGCAGTAGTAGAAAAACATGCGACCCTTAACAAAGACGCTTTAGAAACATTTATAGCTATTAAAAAGGAATTTTCTGAAATTTTTCCCAAATTAGCTAACATACAAAACGTTACTATCAGAACAAAGAGAGTTACAGTCAAACCCCCAAAACTTACCGAGTCATGGTTTTGTTGAGCGGAACCAACTGAGAGTCAGTTGACTCTAAATTAAAGATTCAATACAGCTACTGCTCGTATCGGAGAACCAGACCCCCCACGAATCTTGAGAGGAAGACCAATATAGAGAAATTCCTTACCAGCCACATCTTCAATATTACAAAGATTTTCTGTGTTATGACATTGCAATTCTCTACACAAAACATGACAAGGAAAAGTCATATCTCCTGTATTTACGCCAGCATCAATACTAGGCGCATCTTGCCCAATATTTACTATCCCACATTCTCTATAAAGAAAATTTCCAGCATCGTATGAAAGACCAGGGTAATCAGTATTGTAACTATCCTCGGGATAAGTTCGTTTGAAATGACCTCCAGTAAAAAGAAAAGTACCCGCATTAGGAGGAGTCAAGTCATGCCTACTAAGCTCATCTTGAAGAAGTTTTAAAGAAATTTCTTCTTTAGGCTCCACCTTACCTGTAAAGTCGATTGCAATACCTCTAGTAATAAACCTATTAAGATTAGATTGATCTATAGTAGGAGCACTTTCTCTTTCGTCAATATGACTCACTGCATCAACATGGGTTGGCCCATGGTCACACATATGAAGCATCATAGCTGCGTAAGTAATATCTTTGGGCCTAATAGGAGCATTCTTTGAGTCCTCATGTGTAGCAATAAACTCTATTTCAGTGGGAGGATGCCCAGGAAATCTCGGAGCACCCGTATATATATCCTGACTAAGATTAACAATATCGTACATAATAACGTCCCCCTAAAAATTCAAGAAAAAACTATTTCAGGTCAACAAATCTAACCAATTCCACCAACTGTAACACCATTTGGCTCGGGTGCCTCAAGTGCTGGTAAAACATGAGTCATAAATGCATCTAACTCAGAAATTACTTCTTTAGATGGAATCTGAGCATAATGCCAAATCAAAGTTATGTATTCAGCAGGAACTTTATCATAAGAATGAAGGAATTGCTCCTTCAACTGATCTACAGTACCACCGAGGAAAATACCACTTTCCTTCATATTTTCCACCCAATCTATATTTGATGTATCAGATGGGAACTGGGGAAAGAAAGGAACATAGAAATTTTCATAGATATCTTGATCGTACTCTTTAAGTTTACGATCATAATCAGCTTCATTTTCTGCTACATGAATCCATCTACAAACACATTGTCTTTCTCCATGGGAAAAATTATGTCCATGTTTCTGAGCTTCTTCTAAATAAACATATGACATTTCTTCCATTTTTTCTAATTTAGTGAAATACACGGGCCGAAATCCATGCTTAGCTGCAAATTTAATAGAATCATTACTAGCACTAACAGCCTGAAAAACTGGAGGATGTGGTGATTGGTATGGTTTAGGAACAACACTTACTTTATGCACTCTTCCATCTTCACCTACTTCTCCATGTGTCCCTGCATCTCGTGCACTTTTCCAAGCAGGATAATCAATTCCATCTTTATAAGGATAAGGAATTTTATAATAATCACCATCTATCTGAGAAGATTCTTCAGTCCAAAATTTCAAAAGCATCTCTGCACGTTCTTCAAAGATTTCTCGATTTTTCACATCATCATCTCCGCCAAGATCAGAACTAACAGTCGCAACAGAATCTGTGAATTGGCCTAAAACATTTGCCCATCTAGACTGATATCCACGAGCCATTCCAACAAACATTTTTCCCTTAGTAATATGATCTAAAATTGCAGTTTCTTCTGCTACCCTAACTGGATCCTGTGTAGCCATAACATAGCCTAAAGCACCAACACGAGCATTTTTAACGTGACTAGCCCACCAAGCATTCAAAACACCTGGATTAGGTCCTACCTCATAGCCTTCTGAATGAAAATGATGTTCTATGGTACTAACTCCCCATACTCCCATTTCATCTGCAGCCTTAACTATATCAAGCCATTCGTGTAAAACATGATGATAAAGATCAGTATCACAAGCAAGAGGTCTTTTTTCTTCACGCTCAGCACGATCTTTTGTTGGAAGCATTGGGTATAACTGAACAATAACTTTAGGTTTTGCCATTTTTTACTCCTTGATTAAAAAATGAATACTCCCATTTATAATATTATGCAACATTCTTATTTCCTTTTAATTTCCAATTACTTATTCCCAGATCTAATTTTGACAAAAAGTTCGATATAACATCTCTTTCTTCATCCGTAACATCTGACATGAGATTCGCTATAGATAAAAAATAATCAGGAAAAATACTTTCTAAAAGATCCTCCCCTTTCTTGGTAATCTTTACATTTGTTCTTCTTTTATCCTCATCCAAATGGTATCTCTTAACAAACCCATCACGCTCGAGACCATCCATTAGACCAGTCATAGTTGCCCTAGTTACTCCGGCACTCTCAGCCAAATCAGAAGGTGCGAATCCTGCAACTCTTCTTCTAAGAATTAATAGAACCACAAATCTTCCTTGAGATATTCCATGAGAGATCAAATAATCATTGAAGATAGTCAACAGATCGCTCCCGGATCTTAAAAATTGGTAGAAGAGAAGCATAGAGGATGGTTCTAAACTAGAATATACTTCTAGTGGCCTAAAATCTTCTCTTGTTGGGAGTTCTTTCATACAAAACATTTAAATTCCTTGTATAGTTAGCCTCCTAATTATATCTTTTTTTATTAAAATTACAATAAAAAAATTGCCAAACTTTGTATTTTTAAATTATAATCAGGGGGATTTTTGTTTTTAAAATTTCATAGGAGAAAATAAAGATGCGTTCGGGCAATGCAACACAAATAAATCGACAAGATTCTATTTCACTTCAGGCCGCAGCGTTCATGCAACGTGTTTATGGCTGGATGACACTTGGGCTAATCATAACTGGAATAAGTTCTTTTTATATAGCTTCAAGTCAAAGCGCAATTAATTTCATTTTTGGTAGTTCTATGTCTATATTACTAATTTTTGCTGTACAACTGGGCATAGTTTTTGCTATCAAACCTGCTATGAGAAGCGGTGGTTGGCAAATTGGACTACTTCTATTTATTGTTTTCAGTGCCTCATTAGGAATAACGGTTTCTAGTCTTTTACTGCGGTATACATTTACATCGGTTTCACAAGCTTTCTTTGTTACTGCAGGTGCTTTTGGAGCTATGACAATTTTTGCTTTTGTTACAAAAAAAGACTTATCGGGATGGCAAAATTTTCTTTATGTAGGTCTTTTTGGAATTATTATAGCAATGATTGTTAATATCTTTTTGCAAAGCAGCGCTCTTCATTTCGCAGTAAGCGTAATAGGTGTTTTAGTTTTTGCAGGACTTACTGCATATGATACTCAAAAGATGAAGGAATACGCCTACTCACAAGATACAAACAACGAAATCGGCAGAAGAGCTTCAGTAATGGCAGCTCTAGAACTTTATCTTGATTTCATAAATATGTTTATCTTTCTTACACATCTTTTAGGAAGTTCTAGAGATTAGATAATTTTTCATCCCCTGGATTTTTCCAGGGGATGTTGCTAAATATCGGAATTTTCTTCTATTTCCTTACGTAATGACTTTTCACTTATCACAGCAATGGTCATCTTTTCTTTTCTGAATATATCCTTAGCAACACTAGCTATTTCTTCTTTAGTAACTGATTCCACTTCTTCTATTTCCTGTTTCATAGGATAAAGCATATTTCGCAACATTAAACTTGAACCATTTCTTCCTGCAAAATAACTTGAACTTTCGTGTATTTGCAGATTCCCTCTTATATAACTTTTTGCTTCTGACAATTCTTCATCTGTAACTTCTTCATCCTTAAACTTACAAGATTCCTCTAAAATTACTTTTGTCGCCTCAGAAGCTTTTTCTAATGCAACTCCTGCTTTCATTTCAACGTATCCTGCATCTGTAAAACAATTCGCACTTGCACCAACACTATATGCAAGACCTCTTTTCTCCCTAACTTCAGTGAAAAGACGACTGCTCATTTTTCCACCCAAAATATTACACATGACTCTGAGTGGTTGAAGATCGTCATGATCTAAACCATACGCCCGAAATCCAATAGAAAGATTAACTTGGTCAGTTTGCCTTACTTGTTCTACAAATGACTTTTTACTTTCTTTTGGCAAAGAAACATTATCTGGCCTCTCAGAACTTCCAGAACGAGATCCAAAAAACTTCTCAGAAAGTTCAACAACATATTCATGCTTAATTCCACCTGCAACTGAAATAACAGTATTTCCTGGCTGATACCATACATTAATTAATTCACGCATATTTTCAGGTTCAATACTATTTATTGTTTCTTTACTGCCAATTACACCTACTTGTAAATTAAACATAGTTGTTTCAAGCAAATCTGAGACCCAAATCCTTGGCATATCTTCGTACATCTTCAACTCTTCTAAAATAACATGTCTTTCTCTGCTCCACTCTTCTTTATCTAGCAGACAATTATTTACAGCATCTGCATAAACATTCAAAACTTTTTCAAAAACTTGTACTGGAGAAGTGAAATGGTAACAGGTCCTTTCCGCAGCTGTATTCGCATTGATTGAAGCACCATTTCCTTCCATTTCCCTTGCAATATCTAAAGTTGATCTAGTTGGAGTTCCTTTAAAAACCATATGCTCTAAAGCATGTGAAACACCGACAACATCATTTCCTTCATGACGACCACCACAACCAAAATATATATGAAACGCAACGGCTGCAGACTCATCCCTTTCTGTCGTTACAACTTGAATGCCATTTGATAGAACGCTTTGTTTTACTTCCATTTGACCTCCCAATCAAAATTTCCTAAAAAATAATCTTCTTTTATTTTTTGAGTATGGAACGAGCTTTTCCAACATCTAACGAAATTTGTTCAACTAGTTTTTCAACGCTAGCAAATTTGAATTCATCTCTAATTCTTTCAACAAACTCTAATCGAATCTCCTGTCCATAAATATCCCCACCCTTCCAGTCAAGTATATGAGCTTCTATAGTAACGCTCTGACCATCAAAAGTTGGCCTTTTGCCAATATTCAAAACGGTTGGGAACAAATAAGACGAAAAAGATTTAACTTTTGACCAACAAGCATAAACACCATTTGATGGAATCAATGTTGAAGGAGGTGCAATATTTGCGGTAGGAAATCCAATTCCAGATCCTCTGCCATCCCCTTTTTCAACAAGACCCTCAAGGCTATGTCTTGTCCCGAGCAATGTACTTGCCTCAGCAACAGACCCAGATGAAAGCATTTTTCGGATTTCTGTACTACTTACAATTTTCCCCTGAAAAGTAAAAGGATCAAGAACTTCTACGAAAAAATCAGAATTTTCCCCAAGCATTTTAAGATATTCTATATCACCTTCTCTATTCCTTCCAAAATGAAAATTATATCCAACTAAAACATGCTTCGCTTTTATCCCATTAGAAATATAAGTAGCAACAAATTCTTCAGGGCTAAAATTAGAAAGTTCTTTTGTAAATGGCTCAACTACCATTAGATCTACTTCTTCATTTTCTAATCTTCTTATCTTTTCAGACAAAGTTGTCATTAAAGATGGACATCTTTCAGGCGCAACTATTGATAATGGATGTGGATCAAAAGTAAGTATTACTGAACTAAGTTTTTCACTTTTTGATTTTTCTTTAAGTTTTGCACATATATTTTTATGTGCCAGATGTACTCCATCAAAATTGCCAATCGATAAAACGGCACCGTCCCAATCCGAATTTAAATTCTTAATCCCTTTTATGATTTCCATACAAAAGTCCTATAAAAAATAAAATTACGTAAACACACAGTGAAATCAGTACCTTGAAAACTAAACATTTTCAACCATAGAAGAATAAAAAAATGAACACCTAAATTGCATTACATAGTAGATTGCAATCAATCATAGAATAAGCTTTAATCTTTGATGGTAGATAACAAGGCATTTTCTTAACTGATTTCCTTTCAGAAGGTCTTAAATGTTTTTTTTAAGAAAAAAATTATTAATTTTAATGATTTTATTCTCTTTTTTATGGATAGAGAAGAATTCATTTGCAAATGAACAATCAAAAAATCCTACTAAAGACAATCATATTAAAAAAAATCGTCCTAAAAGTCCGACACCTACACCTAAAATTAATTCTCTCAAACTAGAATTATCTTTAAAAGAAGCAATAAGTTTAGCTTTGGCAAGAAATTTCGATATCACCATCGAAAAATTAAAAGAAGAAATCAAAAAAGAAGAGATTATTGAGAAAAGATCAAAATTTGACACAACCTTCATTGCTAGTGGAGAATCAGAAAAATCTAAAAATGAAACTGTTAGTACTGCTTCTACTGGAAGCACCAAAAAAGTAAATAGCACACAAAATGTTCAGGCTGGCTTTAAAAAGAAAATCTTAAGTGGCGCACAATTATCTATGCTATTTGATTGGGACCGTGAAGGGACGAATTCAAAAAACAATATTTTCGACCCAAATTTTAGCACAGGACTCACGCTTTCTGTCACACAACCACTTTTGAGGAATTTTGGAGTTGATCTAAATTCTGCAGATATAAGAATTGCTACTGAGAATCTTCGTCAATCAAGAAACGAATATAATAATAAAATCACAAGGATTGTTACAGATGTCGAATTGTCCTATTGGAATTTAATTCTTGCTATTAGAAATTTAAAACTAAAAAAGAAATCTTTGGAATTAGCCAGAGATTTACTACGCCGAAATAAAATACAGGTAAAAATAGGAACTCTAACTAAAATTGAAATTCTAGATGCAAAAACAAGTGTAGCTATGAGAGAAGATGAACTAATCGTCGCTAAAAGAGAAGTTCTTGAGAATGAAGATGCTCTTAAATTGCTCCTGAATGTATCCATAAGTTCAAGAACATCAAGAATTGCTCTCAAACCAACAAGCAATCTCGACTTTAAGCGAATTCAAATTAATGAATTTGATTTATTTGAAAAAGCACTGTCACGAAGAACAGACCTCATTAAGGATAAGATCGAAATTCAAAAGAGAAAGATCAAAATCAATAAAAAGAGAAATCTATTACTACCTAAACTAGATTTTACTAGCAGTCTAAAAAATAGTTCTAAGCAAGATTCAACTCAAAAAGCGCTAAAAAGACAATTCTCTAACAAGGGCTATGAAATATCTGGGAAATTAGCATTTGAGTTTCCCTTAGGAAATCGTGAGGCAAAATCAAATTACAGAAAGTCCAAAAATGAATATTACGAGGCAAAAGAAATTTTCAAGAAGAACAAACAAATAATATTGGAAGAAGTACAAAAAATTTCACGAAAAACAAAAACAAGTATGAAACGAATAAAAACTACTCTCCTTGCAAAAAAACTTGCTGCCCAACGTTTAGAAGTGCAAGAACAAAAATTCGCCTTGGGTCTTGCAACAAGTCGTCAGATTTTAGAAGATCAAGAATCTTTAGAAAATGCCTCATTAAACTATATACGAGCTCTAATAAACTACAAAAAGAATTTAGCAATGTTAAGAAAAACCACTCAGACTACTTTGTCATTTTTCAAGATTTCCCTCTCAAAAACTAAATAGAAATCATAAGAGTTGGATAAAAAAATTAAACGTATCTTAGGAATAGACTATGGGAACAAAAGAGTAGGAATTTCAATAAGTGATGAACTACAATTGACAGCACAACCTCTCACGCTTTTAAAAAGAGAGAATGATAAAGACTTAATCACAGAAATAAAAAAAATAATTAGTCTATATGAAATAGAAAAGATCGTAATTGGATTTCCAGTTTTACTAGATGGGACTCATTCCAAACAAACAAAAATAACAAAGAAATTTATTTCACTTTTGAGAAAATCTTCAGACCTTCCTATCGAAAAATGGGAAGAACGCTTATCAACTATCGAAGCTGGAAAAATATTAAGTAGCGCTTCAAAAAACAAAAGAAAACAAAATATTGATATAGTTTCAGCCCAAATTATACTTCAGGGTTTTCTTGATAAAATCAGAAAAGATTAAAATGAATTACAATAAGAGCATCCTTTTCTCTGGCACATTTGCAATAGTTTTCTTCTTAGGAATTATATATACGAACAACATTTTCCATTCTGCTTTAAATGCGAAAAAAAAAGAATTAGTTTTAGTAGAAATCAAGAAAGGGATGGGATTATCTGACATCTCCTTACTCTTATCAAAAAAAAGAATTATCAAATATCGCTACCTATTTAATATGCAAATTATATTAAGGGGAGGTTCTTCCCATCTCAAAGTTGGTATATACGAACTAAGTCCGTCAATGACACAAAACAAAATTTACAAAAAAATTTCAAAAGGAACTGTAGTTACAAGAACTATCACTATTCCTGAAGGATTTACCGTGAAAATGATTGCAGAAAGACTAGAAAAAAATGGAATAGCTAGGAAAAAAGACATCGTTAGATTAAGCGGTAAAA
>CAZLCI010000064.1:0-11647 GCA_964558115.1 uncultured Nitrospinaceae bacterium
AAAAAATGGACACCTCACTGCAAAAAAAATCACTGCCACAAAAACTGGTAGTTATTCTTTCGATTTCAATAAATGGATAAAATTTCCAACTACTCCTTCTTTTGAGAGTAAATTTTGATTACTTTTTTAATTAGAACATGCTTATCTAAATTAGTTACTCTAATTATAATTTCTATAGTTAGTTTTTTGATTATTCATCTTGCCCCAGGCGAACCTAGTCAAATAGATCCATTAAATCCGCGTTTTCAGAAGGAAGATTTAGAGAGATATAGAAAAACTTTCAATTTAGACAAACCACTTCACATACAATATTTTCTTTTCTATAAGAAATTCTTTTCTGGAAAATTAAGAAGTTTTAAGGACAATCAACCTGTTTTTCCAAAAATCTGGGAACGTTTCATGAACAGTCTGCCCCTCTTTATCGTAGGTACTATTTTAACTTGGGGACTAGCCTTTCCTCTAGGAGTTAACTCATCATTAAAACAAGATTCCTTAATTGATAAGGGGACTACTTTCTGTAGTTATCTACTAATTTCGATGCCAAGCTTTTTCTTGGCATATCTCCTTATTATAGGAACCGTCCACTTTCTTGAAACTCCTGTGTTAGGGATACAAACTTTCGGACAAGAAGATTCTTCTTTCTTATTTAGAATAAATGATCGAATTTGGCACCTAGTTTTACCTAGTCTGCTTGGAGCAACCGCAGGGATAGCTGTTTTATCAAGATACGTTCGTGCTCAGATGCTAGAAGTAATTAATCAGGATTTTACACAAACAGCTCATTCTAAAGGACTATCTGAAGAAAGAGTATATTATATTCATGTACTGCGTAATGCTGCACTTCCTTTCGTTACAATGTTTGGACTGATTTTACCAAGTCTCATTGGTGGTTCAGTAATCATCGAGTCTATTTTTGCTTGGCCTGGGATGGGAAGATTAGCCTTTGAAGGCATTCTCACAAGGGATTATCCTATTATACTAAGCCTTAATTTTATTTCTGCGGTTCTAGTAGTTATTGGGACATTCATATCTGATATTCTTCTAGTTATTGTTGATCCGAGGATAAGACTATGAGTTCTAATTCTATAGATTTCAATGAACCATTTGACAAATCACAAGTGAAAAATGAGTCTTTTCGAGGACGTGCTTGGGGAAATTTAAGAAAAAACAGAACTGGAATATTATCGGGAATTACTCTAATCTTTTTCTTTATATTAGCTCTAATTGGATTAATTAACCTATCTAGCAATGAACCATTTTTCAATTCTAGTCAGATAAGATTACCTGACAAATTAAGACCCCCTTTATCTTTAGCAAATACAAATATCTTATCTTCAAATGAAATCCCACGTTTTGGAATTTACCTTTTTGGGACCGATTCTTTAGGAAGAGATGTTTTCTCACGAATTTTAGAAGGAACTACAATTTCAATTGCAGTAGGGTTCATATCTGTAGGCATTTCAACCGTTTTAGGTATTTTGATAGGTGGATTGGCAGGATATTATGGAGAAACTAAGATCAGAGGAACATCTATAATTACTTCAATTTTTATTTTATTCATGGGACTTTTCGTATGGAACAACTTCGGTTTCACATCTTTTCTCTTTGCTATCTTTGGGAGTTTTTTCAGCTTTTTTTACAGTAAAGAAAAAAATATTTTTTTAGGTTTTTGTATCGCAACTTCATTGTCAATTGTCTTAATTTCACCTTTTGAATCTTTAATTTCTCTTGAAACAGCCAACACCTCGAAAATCTTCCTACAAAAATTAGTAGGTATACCACTTTTATTTTTTTTAGGCATTCTAGGTATTACTTACGGAAAAAAATTAAGAGACAAGAACTTAACAAAAGATAATTCTTTAAAGAAAAAGATTCTTTCTTTCCTTGAAAGAATTAGTCTTCCAAAAATTGATGTTATCTACACAATTGTCGTAGATGTACAAATATCATTTCCAACATTTTTTCTTATACTAACAGTGATTGCACTCCTTCCACCAAGCATTTGGAATATCATGATAGTTATAGGTTTAACTAGTTGGGTTGGGGTAGCACGTTTTGTTCGTGCAGAGGTTTTATCTTTAAGGGAACAACCTTTTGTAGAGTCTGCGAGAGCAATAGGACAAAGTGACAAAAAAATAATCCTTTTATATCTAATTCCTAATTCTCTTGCACCTGTACTCGTATCCGCAACGCTTGGAGTTGCCGGAGCAATTTTAACTGAGGCAGGGTTAAGTTTTTTAGGATTTGGTGTTCCACCACCTCAAGCTAGCTGGGGAAATATATTGTCAGATGGAAAACAATATCTATTTGATGCCCCTTGGTTAACATTAATTCCAGGTTTTTCTATTCTAATATTAATGTTATCTTTTAATCTCTTTGGAGAAGCTCTCAAAGATGCTTTTGATCCACGAAAAAACAAATAAATATAAATTCGTTTTTTTTTAAATCATATTTATTTGCAGTAAAATAGAAACATGAGGTAGATTTACACTGTTCTATGAAAAATCACTTCTCTATTATTGCCCAAGTGGTGGAATTGGTAGACACGCTAGCTTGAGGGGCTAGTGGGGGAAACTCCGTGTCGGTTCGAGTCCGGCCTTGGGCACCAAGATATGTATTCTTAAATTAAAAAAGAGGTATATGTCGTCAATCAAGGGTTTAATTTTTTCTTTAACCAATCAGAAATATAAGTGACACCCAATGAAAGATTATCTCTTTGGCAATGCTGAGAACCACCTTCCTTAACGGAAAATATTTTTAAAGTTTTATCCTTTGAACCCACTGCATTATATAGCAACTTAGCATCACGGGTTGATACCTGCTTGTCATCTATTCCATGTGTTAATAGAAAAGGACATCTCATTTGTTGCACTACTCCATCTAGTCTAAAGCCTTCTAACTTTTGAAAAGTTTCTTCATAATTCTTCGTATTAAAAACCCATAAAATATGATGTCCAGGTACAGAAAGTTCTGTTTTCATCGAAGCAGCAACACGTTTTTTCCATTGAGCGTGATAATCCCAGCAGGCACCCCAAGCAACACACGCTTTATATCTCTTTTCCATACTTGCTATCCTTGGTGCATAGTATCCACCTAAACTTATTGCCACTACTCCGACTTTTTTTGAATTTACATCTTTTCTTGATTCTAGATAATCCATTGCAGCTGAACCAGCAACTTCGTAATCATATCTGAGATATTGATTCCTGAAACGAATCGCTTCACCCGTTCCTGGACCATCCATTACAAGACAACTCATTCCTCTTCTTACTATTTCTTCAACACCCCTACAATATTGTATCTCTTTTGTTATATCTAATCCGTCAAAATACACTACAACAGGCGGTTTCGATTTTTTGGTGTTTTCCGCGTGAACAAAATAGCCTGGCAAAGAAGTTCCATTTTCGAAAGGAACTTCTACAGGCTCAATTTTAGGACGATCAGTTAATCTTGCAAAACGTTTAAAACTATCCAAAGCAAGCTTATACGCTGCTTTTGCTTTCGCATCTTTTGGAGTTCTATATCTTTCTCCAATTTGATAATACATTGCTGCACGTTTATGATGGTAAGAAGCTGAAAAATTATTCTTTTTTCGCTCTTCTGAGATAGCTAATTTTCTAACTTTGTCAGCCATTTTTATCCACTCACGAAACCAGAGTGCATCATTACCAACGTCTTTCTTTAGTTTTCTTCCTACTTGGTCCACTTCTCCAATATCTGCACCTCCCCATGGAGCTACAGACAAACAATTCACAAGACCAGAAGACCATCTATAGTCATCCGGAAAATAAGTAAACCATCTATTATTGGCTGGGGCTTCTGACATTTATAGTTCTCCTTTGGAAAAAATTAAGTCTGTTGTTCAGACTCTTTTTTAAGAGCAGGAACGACTTCTTCTGAAAAAAGACGCATACTTTGTAAAGTAGTGGAATAAGGCATCCCAATCCAACTTGTCCTAATAATTAAGTGATTCACCCCCATCTGCAAATATGGAAGCAATCCTTCATAACATTCTTCAGGCGAACCTAATATAAACCGATCCTTCATCAATTCTTCAAAAGGCAAATTATCCCATGAAACTTCGTCTTCTGGTAGAGCTTTATCTTGACCTGTTCTCGCATAATCTGCGTATTTCACTTCCAAGAAAGGTCTTGCCATTTCTAAAGCAGTTTTTTTATCCTTGGCACAAAAAACTTCTTTGATACACGGAAGTTCTTTTGGGAAAGGTTTCCCTAAACTATCAAGTTCAGACCTATAAATATCCATTTGTCTATTAATAGTTTGGGTAGTAGCATGAGGATTTATAAATAAAGTATCCCCTAGATGTGCAGCTCTTTTGACTGCAGGATCACTATTTGCTGCAAACCAAATAGGAGGATAAGGTTTTTGAATAGGCCTCATATTCAACTTCACTTTATTAAGAACACAATAATCACTTTCAAATGAAACTTCATCTTCTGTCCAAAGTCTTTTAACCAAATCCAAACAATCCAAAAATCGTTTTAATCTTTGACCCTTTGGAACTCCTAACGCATCAAATTCAACATCTCTATATCCTAGACCTACACCAAAAGCCATATTTCCCTCTGCGATTACATCCATTGTAGCAACAGTCTCTGCGATAAAAACGGGATTGAGAAGATTAATCAATAAAACTCCGATACCGAGAGTCATATGCCCAGCTTCTGCTTTTAACCTAGAGAGTACAGGAATATTCTGGAACATTTGAATATCTTCTTCACAAAGATAATGTTGTCCTGTAAAAAAAGAATCCCATCCTTGATCGCGCGCATATTGCACTAATTTAATTTGTTCATTTAGCGCAGTAACCGAATCGGTTCCTGACGGTTTTTGTGACGATATAAAATATCCTATCTTCATATTTCCCCCACTATAATAAATAGTCTTTTTTTAGAACAATTTGTCTTTAAGCCAATCACCCATATAATCAACAACGGGAGACAAATAATCAAGATGACAATGTTGTGAACCACCTTCTCTACCATCAAAAATCTTTAATGTTTTATCCTTAGAACCGCACGCATTGAAAAGTGCCTTAGCATCTTTTAGTGGGATCTGTTGATCATCAAAACCATGGACCAATAAATATGGACATTTCATTTTCTGAACAACTCCATCTAATCTGAATCCTTCAAGCTTTTTTAGAGCTTCATCAAGAGTTTTTACATTAAAACTCCAAGTAAGATGATGTCCTGGCACAGGTAATTGAGATTTAAACGCGGCATCTATTCTTCGTTTCCAAGTAGCATGATAATCCCATATAGCACCCCAAGCGACACAAGCCTTAAAACGTTTTTCCATACTTGCCGTTCGAGACGCATAATATCCTCCCAAACTTGGCGCTACGATCGCAACTTTTTTGGAATTAACATCTGAACGTTTTTCTAAATAGTCTAAAACTGCAGAACCAGCAACTTCATAATCGTAACGTAAAAAAATATCACGGAAACGAATTGATTCTCCTACTCCAGGACTATCAACAATAAGGCAATTCATTCCTCTTCTTGTAAAAGCATCTGCAGCCCAATGAAAACTCATTTCTTTAGTACCGTCAAAACCATTATAAAGAACTACAACAGGAGCCTTGGCTTTTTTAGTTTTAATTGCAGGAACAAAATAAGCTGGGAGTTTTTTGTTTTTCTCAAAAGGGATATTCACGACTTCTAACTTGGGAGAATCTGTCAATTTAGCAAAGTTTTTAAAACATTTTATAGATTCTTTATAAATCTCTAAGGCTTTCTTATCTTTAGGAAACTTAAAACGATCTGCCATCTGATAATAATTTGATGCGCGCTTATTTAAAGAAGACGCTGTAAGGTTATTCCCCTTCTTCTTTTCAAATACCGCTTTCTTTTGAAGCCTATCTGCTACACGGACCCACTCTTTAAACCACTTCTTATCATCTCCAACAGATGAAGAAAGATTTCGACAGATCTGTTCTATTTCTCCCATCTCAGAAGCTCCAGAAGAACAACCCGCAATTGCAGCAACAGTATTAAACGACCATCTATAATCTGTAGGAAAATAAGTAAACCATTCTTTATTTCTTACTGCTTTGACAACCATCTATCCTCCTCCAATATCTCTAGTTATGTATAAATAAACATAAATATTCAGTCGGTATTATCAGCATCTTCTCTCTTAGCCCAGAACCTGTGATATTCCTGACCGAAAGTCAAAGTATGCAAATCGTTCATCCTATCAAAAAAGATAACCCCTTCTAAATGATCCGTTTCGTGTTGACAGATGCGAGCAGCAAATCCTTCAAATTCCTCTTGATAATTTTTACCTTCATAATCAAGACCCTTAAGTCTAATTTTTGAAAATCGAGATACTTTACCCTGAATATCAGGAATACTTAAACATCCTTCCCAATCTTCATAAACTTCATTTCCAATGGGTTCTATAACGGGATTTACAACAACCCTGAGACTTTCCTCTTTTTCAGGTTCAGGTCTGAAGACAAAAACTCTCATTGAAACATGTACTTGAGGAGCTGCTAATCCGACCCCTATATATTCAAACATAGTTTCAACCATATTTCGCACTAAAGTCTGAAATTCAGTCCCTTGAATTTCATCTTTACTAACTGGTTTTGCTTTTAACCTAAGAACAGGATTCCCAAGTCTACAAACCTTCAAGATTGACAAAACTTTACTCCCAAATTTAATTTCCTATCACAAAGACAAAAACCACTCTTTTAAAAATTGCGCAGACTCTAAAGTTTCAAGAGAAATAGCATCAACTACTTTATCAGAAATTCCTGAAAGCTCTTCATGAGAAAAACTTGTAGTTACAGCTATCGAACGCATTTTTGAATTTTTGGCAGCTTCAACTCCATAAATTGAATCTTCAAAAACAAGACACTCTTCAGGATATATTTTATCCGCCTTCCTTTTTTCATTTAGTAAAGACAATGCAAGCAAAAAACTCTCTGGATCTGGCTTTCCTTTTTTTACCATATCAGCACTAACAACTACTTCAAACAAAGATAGTGCGCCTACTTTCTCTAAAGGAGGTTTAATTTCAGACTCTAGTGCACCACTCGCAATAGCTAAAGGAAAAGATTTAGACAAATCTGTTATGAAATCTAAAACTCCATCAAAAAAAATAATATCTTCTGCCTTTCTTTCAAATTGAATCTTTTTCTTATCCATCAGCTTAATTATCTCTTCTTCATTGAATCTAAGATTATGATTTTTAGAAAAATTGAGAAAGAAATTTCTATCATCATAAGCCAGATAATCTTTCGTATACTCTTCCTCTTCAAATTGGTAGTTATACATCTCCATTAAAACCTCTTGAAAAGCAGCAAAATGTAGAGGTTCACTATCCGCAATGGTTCCATCAAAATCAAATAAAATAGCTTTAAGATTATTCAAGGTATTTTCCTATTCTACAGCCAACCACCACCATCTTCGTAAACATTTACTCCAGTTACATAAGAAGATGCGTCTGACGCAAGAAATACACAAAGTCCGGTTATATCTTCGGGTTCTCCAACGCGACCAAGAACTGTTTTTTGTCTGAGATACTCTAAATTTTTTTCATCAAAAGCTGCTTCTCCCATCATCGGAGTTCTATGGGCGCCGGGTGAAATACAATTCACCCTAATCCCTTCATTTCCCCATTCAACAGAAAGTGAACGGGACAAAGAGACAACACCAGCTTTACTAGCATTATAAGCAGATCGAGCAAATCTGTGACCACGATCTCCCAAAAAGGTTCCAATATTAATAATACTTCCACTCTTCCTGAGAAGCATCTTTTCACCAATCGCTTTTGTGACTAAGAATGTACCAGTTAAATTCACATCTAAAATATAGCGCCAGTCCTCTTCTGAAAGATCTATTGCATGTTGCGTATTAACAACTCCAGCTGCATTCACTAAAATATCTATTGGTCCCAATTCGGTTTCGATTTTATCTACTGCACTTATTACCTGTTCCGACTTCGTCACATCTGCAGGACACACAATCGACCGACGACCAATTTTTGTAATTTCTTTTGCAGTCTCATTTAGAAGAGTTTCTCTTCTCGAGATAACTCCGACATCGGCACCAGATTCGGCAAGTGCAATTGCCATAGCCCTTCCTAATCCACTACCTGCACCTGTAACAAAAGCAACCTTAGAAGACAAATCAAACTTATTATTCACAAAAAATCTCCGAAAATCTAAAAAAAGAAGGACTACTCTTATAATATTAACTACGTAAGATATGCTAATTTAAATAGAATTTAAAAATATTTCGACCTGAAAATGGAATTAATAATGTTTTTTAATAGAAAATGTCCAATCTGTAAAAATTCTTCTGTTATCGAATTTCTTGAAGCGGATAATAGAAAATATTTCCTTTGTAAAAATTGTGAATTCATATTTGTTCCAAAAGAATTTTGGCTTTCTAAAGCTGAGGAAAAATCAAGATATGAACAACATAACAATGACAGCAAAGACAAAGGGTATATTACATTCCTATCGCAAATCACATTACCTATAAAAAAATTCATAAAAGAAGGTTCACATGGAATAGATTATGGATGTGGTCCTAATTCTGTACTTTCCGAGATTTTAACAAAATCAAAAATGCACATGACACAATACGATCCATTCTTTTATCCTAAGTTCCCAAATCATAAATTTGACTTTTTATTATCTACAGAAACTTTTGAGCATTTCCAAAATCCGATAGAGGAAATAAGAAATATTTCTTCTATTGTTCATTCTCAAGGTGTCATAGGAGTAATGACAGCATTTTGGCAAGAGGATATCTTTATTAAAAATTGGCACTACCGAAGAGATCAAACCCATATCAGCTTTTACACATTTCGAACATTTGAATATATTGCTGATATTTTTCAATTCAAAATTCTTTATACCGATAAGAATCGGATTATTATTTTCCAAAAAAAATAAATTATTTTAAAAATTAACATTAGAAGCTTGAAAGACAAACTGAAACATATACACTACGCAGTTGTTTATAGCATGAGTTTATACTTTTTCTTTTTTAATTTTAACAACAATCAAACAAAATGTTTTTAATATAACCGTTGGAGAAATGATTTGGATAAAGGAATTGTTTGGATAACTACTACTTGGATTAATCAAATGAAAGATTACGACCCTTATCTTTCCCCTCTAAGAGAATACGGATTCTCTATTAAAATAGACTCTAATGGAAATGATCTAACTGAGGAAGAATTAATCGCAGGATTGCCTGGGGTTGTTGCTACTTTTCCTAGTGGAGACCCTTACAACAAGCGAACTTTCAAACATGCAAAAGACTTACGCCTTATAGCAAGGACAGGTGTTGGATATAACGCTATAGACATAGAAGAAGCAACGAAAAACGGCATTTTAGTTACTACCGCAAGGGGACAAAATGCTAACTCCGTTGCAGAGCATACCCTTACATTGATGCTTTCTATTTCTCGAGAATTAAATATTTTTGATAGAAAAGTAAGAGAAGGCGAATGGGGAAATATAAGGAAACCTACGGGCTATTTAAGAGGAAATACTTTAGGTATAATAGGTCTTGGAGACATAGGGAAAAGAGTTGCCCAAAAAGCTAAAGCATTTGATATGAATGTTATTGCTTATGACCCTATTAGAGACGAACGATTTGTAGCCGAAAATGGGGTTTTCTACAGATCTTTTGATGAAGTAGTAGAAACTTCAGATTTTCTTTCCTGTCATGTACCTCTAAATCAAAGTACTACTAAACTGATTAACCAAAATGTTTTCAAAAGTATGAAAAGAGGTTCTTTTCTTATCAATACTTCTAGAGGCCCTGTTGTTGATTTAGATGCTTTAGAAGAAAGCATTCAAAATAAAATGATAGGTGGAGCAGGAATAGATGTTTTTCCTGATGAACCTATTCAAGGAGATCGCGCAATAATGAAATTTGATAACGTCATACTTACTCCGCATATAGCAGGACTAGGAGAAGATGCCTGTATTGATTCTTTAATTTTTGCGGTTCAACAAACTTTAGATTTCTTCTCAGGTCTTTGTCCAAAAGGAACTCTGAACAAAGAGGTTTTGAAAAATAACAAAAATGTCCATTGATAAAACATTGTATTCAATTTCTTCTTTAATTGATCATAAAAAGAAATCACTGCCTAAATGGTTCTTCTTTTTATTCTTTTTTTTCAGTTTCTGTTTCTCATCTACTCTATATTCTAAGGATCTCGAAAATGAGATTTCTTGGAATGTTTTTGAATATAGACTAAAAAATGGTCTCAAAATCTTACTTTTACCTGACAATAGGGCACCTATGATTGTCTCAGAATTATGGTATGGAGTCGGAAGTAGAGATGAATCATCAGGAGAAACTGGAATTGCACATTTCCTTGAACATATGATGTTCAAAGGCACTAAAAATTACGGTCCTAAAGTTTTCAGTAATCTAATCAAAAAAAATGGTGGAACCCATAACGCCTTCACAAGTTTTGACTATACAGGTTACTACGAAAAACTTCCTTCTAACAAAATTGAGTTAGCTATTAAGTTAGAGGCAGACCGTATGAAGAATCTAAAACTAGACTCTAAAGAATTTGAACTTGAACGAAAAGTCGTACTCGAGGAAAGACGATCTAGAGTTAACGATAACCCCGTAAATTATTTATTTGAAAAACTCAGACAAAAAGCTTTCAAATTTCATACTTATGCCAATCCAATAATAGGATGGGAAAAAGATATAAGAAAAATCTCACTAAAGAATATGGAAACTTTTTATAAAAAGTTTTATGTCCCAGAAAATGCAACACTTGTCATAGTTGGAGATATAAAAATTTCAAAGACTATTCAAATAATCAAAAAATATTTTGGTCAGATTAAGTCCAAAGGGAATTTTAAAAGAGAAATAATAATTGAACCTCGTCAAGAAAAAGAAAGAACCATTTCGATAAGAAGAACTGCCGCTCTTCCATATTTCGCAATGGCATATCATACTCCAAACTGGAAACATCCAGACTCTGCCGCATTAACTCTTCTTGAATATATTTTAGGTGGTGGAGAATCTAGTCGTATATATCAAAGATTAGTAAGAAAAGACGGCCTCGCTCTTAGTGCTGGAGCAGAGTATCGTTATCTTTCTTTCGATCCTGATTTATTCTATTTCTACGCCCAACCTGCTTCTGGGATTTCAGTAGCAAAAATTAAAAAAATTTTTTATGAAGAATTAAAAAAGATATCTTCCTTTAATGTCACTCAAGAAGAATTAGAAAGAGCAATAAAAGGCATTGAAGCTAGTTCGATATTTTCTATGGATAGTCATTATTACAGAGCTATGATGCTTGGACGTTCTGCTATTTGTGGAGACTGGAAAATTATTAAGAATTATTTAAAAAAAATCAGAAAAGTAACCCCAGAAGATATAATTAAAGTAGCAAAAAAATATCTTCGTCCTAACAATAGGACCATAGCGGAATTAATACCCCAAAAGGCAGAAAAGTAAAATGCGACTTTTCAGAATAATTATTAGCTTAGTTTTGTTTTCTTTTTCTTTTTTTGAAATTTCTGCCTATGCACAATCTCTTAATTTTGAAAAAACATTAACTAAAAATAAAAATATCTTACTTACAAAGTCATCTTCACAGCTCCCGCTTGTAACGATAAGAATTT
>CAZLCI010000065.1:0-11324 GCA_964558115.1 uncultured Nitrospinaceae bacterium
TTTCCTGTTTTATTTTTTCGTTTTTCAAGATCATTATGGATAAATATAGATTTTTTTATAAATCAAAAAATCACTAATGCTTCAAAAAAGAAAGTGCTTAGGTAATTATGGGTAGTGAATTTGCTATTTCTATTGAGTCTTTAAGTTTTTCTTACGGGAAACAAAATGCTTTGAATGAATTTTCTTGCCACATTAAGAAAGGAGAGATTTTTGCGCTACTTGGACCTAATGGAGGGGGAAAAACGACTTTATTTAAAATACTTGCTACCCTACTTCCTTTACAAAAAGGAAGAGTTGAAATATTTAATATGAGACTAACAGAAAGTCCAAAAGAAATACGCAAGTTTATTGGAGTGGTTTTTCAAAATCCAAGCATCGATCTCAAATTAACTGTCAAAGAAAATATGATTCATCATGGAAGACTTTTTAATATAACAGGGAAAACTTTGCTAAATAGGATAGAAAAAAATTTAGAGCATTTTAACCTTCATGAAAGAAAAAATGAATTAGCCGAAAACCTTTCAGGAGGTCTCAGAAGAAGGTTAGAATTATCAAAAACACTTATTACAAAACCAAAAATATTGCTTTTAGACGAGCCGAGTACAGGATTAGACCCGGCGATACGTATTGATTTAAGCACGGAACTTAAAAGACTTAAAAAAGAAGAAAATACCACTATAGTATTCACAACACATCACATGGACGAAGCTGAAAGATGCGATAGAGTTGGCATTATTCACGAAGGCAAACTAATTGCTAAAGGAAGGCCTACAGAATTAAAGAAAGAAATTAGTAACGATATAGTTGTTAAAATTGAAACAAATAGCCCTAAAGAACTTCAAAAAAATATTTTAGATAAATTTCTCTTAAACTCTACTATCTCTGACGAGAGTTTATATATAAACACCACAAAAAATAATGATTCAATCCAGAAGTTTTATGATTTATTTTCTGATCAAATTCAATCTATAACTTTTTCTCAACCTTCGCTAGAAGATATTTTTGTCCAAAAAACAGGATATCAATTTAAGGATATTGAAAAAGATTTTAAAAAATAGGAAATGGAATGAATTTTCTGCTATGTAGTTTCACAATTTGGCAAAGAGAAATAGTTCGCTTTATGAGGCAAAGAAGTAGAATTGTCGGTACGCTAGGTCAACCGTTTTTATTCTGGATTTTATTAGGAAGTGGATTTGGAAGTTCATTCAGAATTAACGGTGTCGAATTAAGTTCAGGATACCTCGAGTATTTTTTTCCTGGAATCCTCGTAATGATGATTTTATTTACAGCTATTTTTTCTACCTTTTCAGTTGTAGAAGATAGAAAGGAGGGATTTCTTCAATCAGTTCTTGTAGCCCCAGTTCCAAGAGAAGCAATTATACTTGGCCATATTCTCGGAGGAACTACTTTGTCAATTTTGCAAGGGTTTCTTTTCCTTTGTGCTGCACCTTTAGTTGGTATTACTTTAACTGCAGAGGTAATTGGATTGTCATTCTTAACTATGCTAGTTATAAGTTTTTCCTTAACGAGTTTAGGATTAGTATTCGCGTGGAAGATTGAATCAACTCAAGGATTTCATTCAATAATGAATCTCTTTCTTATCCCTTTATGGCTATTGTCAGGTGCAGTTTTCCCTCAAGGAAGTGCACATCCTATAGTTAGTTGGCTTATGAAAATAAACCCACTGACTTATGGAGTTACAATACTCAGAAGAAGTCTATTTCCTGACCAAAATGCATTTTTTTCAGACTTTCCTACCACATTTACTTGTTGGGTCATTATCTGTTGTTTCACAATCATTATTTTTATAATTGCTTCACAAACTGCAAAAAAATACGAGGGATAAAAAGAGTATTTCCTCTAAAATTTATTTTAAGCTAGAAATAAATTCGAATATGGCGTGAAGTTCTTTATTATTTATATGAGAGAGAGCTCTCATTCTTCCTTTTCCATTCGCAACAACTTTTTTTATATATTTTTTACTCAGATTACGTTCGCTTAATTTTGGGGCAATCCCGGTTCCTCGAGCATTGATCCCATGGCATGACGCACAATTTTTTAAATATATTTTTTTGCCGCTTAAAGTATTCTTTAAAATCGAATTTCCACAACAGGAAGCATCTTCAGGTAAAATTTGAGGGTTTCTTAGAAAAAAATAATACCCAACAGAAAACAAAAATGCTATTACGAGTACTCCAACAACAACTCTCAAAAAATCCTCGTTCCTAAATATATTTATAGTATTTTTTTATGTAAAAACTTTTTTGCATTCTTTCCTGAATATTCTGACACACATTGTCCATTACCAATTATTCTATATTTATATGTAATAAGTCCTTCAATGCCCATTGGTCCTCTGGCATGTATTTTGTCAGTTGCAATGCCAACCTCAGCGCCAAACCCATACCTAAAACCATCAGCAAAACGTGTAGACGCATTCAACATTACACTTGCGGAATCTACATTTAATGAAAACTTTTCTGCTGAACTTTCGTTATTTGTAACTATTGAATCGGTATGACGGGAGCCATATTTATTAATATGAGAAATGGCATCCTCTAAAGATTCTACAATACGAACAGAAATTATAAGGTCTAAATATTCAGTTTTCCAATCAGTTTCCGAAGCTTGGTTAATGTCGGGAAATATTGAGAGTGTTTTTTTGCAACCACGAATTTCTACATTTTTTTCTTTCAAAGCCTTCAAAATTGAAGGAAGAAGTTTTTTTGATACATCTTTATGAATTAATAACGTTTCGATCGCATTACATACTCCTGGATATTGTGTTTTAGAATCAATTGTAAGATTTACAGACATTTCTTCATCAGCATCAGCATCAATATAAAGATGGCAAATTCCATCTGTATGCCCTAAAACCGGGATATTTGAATTTTCTTTTATATAACGTACAAAATCATTTCCCCCACGAGGAATTAAAAGATCTATAGCATCATCTCTAGCCAATAAAGATCTTACATCCTTTCGACCCTCCAATAACTGAATTATTCCTTTTGGCAACCCTGCATCAATTAAAGCACTCGTAATTACCTGAGTAAGAAGTAAATTCGTATTAAAAGCTTCTTGACCACCTTTTAAAATAACAACATTTCCAGACTTAATACATAACGAGGCGATCTGTACTAAAGCATCAGGTCGAGATTCAAAAATAGCAGCAATAACACCTATAGGGCAACTAAGACGATCTAGCTGAAGCGCTTCATCTAACATAGTTGTCATTTGAATTTTATTTAAAGGATCTTCAAGTTTCGAAACAGCTATAACTCCGTCTGAAATATCTTTAATTTTGGATTCATCAAGTTTTAATCTATCTAAAAGAGAACTAGCTATTTCACCATCTTCAACCATTTTTGTTGCAACTTTTAGATCTTTACTATTCGCTTCCAATATTTCATTAACTTGAGATTCTAATTTTCTTGAGATCAATTTAAGACCTCTATTCCTAATCTCATGATGTAAACGAACAAGTTCTAGAAAAGAATTTAGTGCTTGATCACATATTAAACTTACATCTGACATAAAATAAATCCTTTAACATAAATACAAAACAAAAAACAAATTTACCTTCATTTATAAATTGACTCAATGTACTCAATAATTAGTGACCCAACGTCATTATTATAAATTTCTTCAATACCCTTAAATCCGGGAGAAGCATTGACTTCTAAAATCAAAAAACCATTTTTAGTTTCAAGAAAATCAATACCAGCAATTTCTAATCCACAAACAGTCGCTACACATATTGCAAGTTCTTCTATTTCATCATTTAATTTAAATTCAGCAAAAACACCACCACGATTATAGTTTGATCTAAATTCATTTTTTGGAACTATTCTTCTTACTGACCCAATTACTTTTTTTCCCAATACTAAGACTCTTATATCACTCATAGGCTTAGTTGGGACAAATTCCTGCACAATGACATCTTGTTCTAGAACCCACATTACATCAGCAATAGATTCAGATTCATCTGCTTTTGATAATTTCATTACACCTTTTCCCTGCGAACTTCTAGGTAATTTCATGATAACAGGAACACCACCAACATTTTCTAACGCACTTCTAAAGAATTCAGGATTTGGGGCAAAAGAACTATTAGGTACGGGAAAACCATTTAAAGCAAGATATTGCAAAGTATTAATTTTATCCCTAGCAATAGTTATTGATTCAGGTGAATTTATTACAGGGAAACCTGCATACTTTAAATGTTTTAAAAGATTTAATGAATGATCGGATATACCAGCGCCTAAACGTGGAAGAAAAATATCAGCACCATTAAATAAATTATTAGAGTATTTAAAAGTAAAAGAACCATCATTTATATTAAGTAAAAAATTATAAGGATCTAAAATTTCTATACTATGATTTCGATCTTTAGCAGATTCATAAATACGTCTAACACTATAAAGAGTTTTGTCACGACATAAGATAACTATATGCATATTGATAATCACAAAAATGAAATAAAAACATTATATTCTAAAATTAGAAAAAAGGGGCTTCCCCCTCTAAAATTTTATCACCGGTTGGCTTTTAAAATAGAGGGGGAGGAAAGCTAGCATGGCAATTGATTTGCCAAGGCAGGCCATTACTTATACCTATATATATGCAAATTCCATGCCAAGTTGCATATATTTGCTCTATCTTATTGATTTAAAAAAGTTTTTGTAATTATCACTGATCGATTGATCAATGAGAAATATAATAAATAATACGATATTTCGTATTTATACGATATTTCGTATTATTTATGATTTAATTAATTGAATTAGTCTGGTTTACAGTAAGAAAATAAACAGATTCAAAAAAAAAAATTTATAAATCCAATTTTTCATAGAATAAACAAAAAAATATAATTTTTTTCTTTTATTTATTATCAAATTCTAATAAAAAAAATAATTCATTTTTAAAATCTTTTTTATACTACTATTAAAAATTTATGATTACGATATTTCGTAATCATAAATGAACAATAACCAGACCTTTTTCTAAAGTTACCTTATATGTCTCAATTGATGGATCCGATTCACCTTCAACCGTTACAGGGTAAGTTTTGACTTTAAGTTTGTGTGGATTAAATATGGATCTTCCTGTTTGTATATCGAATTCCCATCTATGCCAAGGGCAAACTAAAATCTCACCGTCTCTTTCATAATTATACTGTTGAGGTTTTTCTGATGTCATCATTCCCCTTACAGGACCAAGACACAATGGTGCACCCTGATGGGGACAGCTGTTTCGTAAAGCAAAAAAATCTCCATCTATATTGAAAATCCCTATCGACCTTCCTTCTAATTTTACAATTTTTCTTGTACCCGGAGGAAATTCATCCAACCTCGAAATGATGTGATCGCTCAAAAATTTTCCTTCTTAATTATGTTAATTATTTTTAACTTTTATATCTTTTAATAATGGAATAACTTCTTTACCAAAATTTTCTGCTTCTTCAAGATGTGGCCAACCATTCATAATAAACCTGGAAACACCTGCATCTATATATTCTTTTATCTGTGAGGCAACCATTTCCGGTGTGCCCACAATCATTGTCCCTGCACCCTGTCTAACGTT
Organism: uncultured Nitrospinaceae bacterium; assembly: GCA_964558115.1. Classification (GTDB taxonomy): domain Bacteria; phylum UBA8248; class UBA8248; order UBA8248; family UBA8248; genus UBA3496. Next base: position 5,587 of record CAZLCI010000065.1, read on the forward strand.
ATTAACTCCCATATATATTGAATCTTTTAACCATGGTCCTTTTTTATTGGCTAACTCACTGACTCTTCTCTGGGTTACTGACTCTGTTGCACGAACACCCGCCCCCCAGTTTTGATCTTTCTTTATTATACTTTTTTTTACTATTTCTTCGGCTGCTTTTTTAGCTTCTTTTTTTGTTTCTCTTACACAAACAAGATGTCGAATACAAAAAGTTAATTTTCTATTCCGTTCTAATCTGCTTGCTATCTTGGTAACTTGCTTAATATCTTTTTCTATTTCATCTGGCTCTATAGCATGGACGACATGTACATCTCCATATTTAGCAGCTACTTTTTTTGCTCCCTCTGACGCTCCTGCCATAAAAAATTCAGGCAATTTTTCAGCCTTAAGTATTGGGAAAATCACTGCATCTTGAATAGAAAAATAATTACCTTTAAAACTTACAGGACAGTTTCCTGTCAATAATCTTATTGTTAACTCCATAAACTCGTCATTAACCTTATATCTTAAATCATGTTCTAGATGGTATCCATATCTTTTTAAATCGGGAGAATTTGAACCCGCTACTACATTTAAGGAAATTCTATCTTTATTTAAAAAACAAAAGCTGCTGATTTGCTGTGCCGCATATGTAGGACCAATAAGACCAGGCCTAAATGCTATTAAGAATTTTATTTTTTTAGTTTGCCCTGCAATAGCAGATGATAATGTCCAAGGATCTATGCAGTGGGTGCCAGTTGGAACTAAGATATTTCGAAAACCAAATTGTTCCGCAGCACTAGTTACCCTCACTAAATATTCTAAAGTGGGAGATCTTTCAGGAGACGATTGTATGACGGATTTTCCATCTCCCGCCCTTGTTGAACACAAGGCCCAGTTAAACTCAATGGTCATATCTCACCTATAAATTTAACCTAAAACATTATATTTAATCCATTGTGGCAGTAGAAGGTGGCCAATCATCGGAAATATTTTTAAAAGAAAGATAAACCATTTCTTCAGAACCAGTATTTTTAAATTCATGTTCAGTACCTACTGGAACGTGGATTATATCCCCGGCTGACACCTCTTTTTCCTCGTCTCCTACTCTAAACCAAGCTGTGCCAGAAACCACATTAATTAGTTGCTCACATCCATGAGTATGGGGTCGGGCTAATCTACCCGGCTGACTGACAGAACGATTTAATGTAATGTTATCCCCTATGATGATACTTCCTTCTGAATCTGAAGGTTTAGCTAGATTTTTTTTATTCATTTCTTCCCAACGATAAAATGGCATATCCTACTCCTTTTCTTGTATAAAAAATTTGTCTATATTTTGCACAATTATTTGTTGACGTAACTCTACCACAATCATAATATGTGCAAACCGTTTCTACATTATAAATTTTTTATGTAATTTTTGACCATTAATTTGGCAAATGAAGATATTATCATTTAATAGAATCATTTTTTTAATTTATTAATGGAGGAGAAACAGTGTTTTCTAGAAAAAGTATATTTATAGCGGCTTTGAGTTTCATGGTTTTTTCCGCGCCAGCTTTCTTAGCTAATGAAGCTTTAAGTGCAGGGAAGCAGTACGACCTAGCAGTTGGTAGTCTTAGAGGAACAATGGGTAGACTAGGTGCTGGTTTAGCTAACGTTATCAACAAAAATAACAAAGAATTTGGTCTTAGTGTAACTCCTGGTGGAGGCAGAGCTAACCCTGCAAGAATTGGTGGCGGTGGAGCTGACTTTGGATATTCATTCTCTAACTTCAGTGCTAATGCACTAACAGGAAAAGCTCCTTATAAGAAATCCTATCCAAATCTTAGAGGAATCGCTAAATTTTGGGATTCTTGTTACCACCAATATGCGGCAAAAGAGCTATTTGATTCAGGAATCACAAGTTGGAGAAAAATTATAGAATCTAAAAAACCTCTTAAGCTTGCACCTGCAAAAAAAGGAACTAGCACAGAATATGTTGCTAGTCAGATCGTTAAACATTATGGAACTAGCTACAAAGAACTTACAAAACGTGGATATAAATTAACATTCCCAGGTGCTGGTGGAATGTCACGTGCTATCCGTGCACGTCAAATTGATTTTTATTTCCATAACTCCGGCGATCCTAATGGCGCAGGAATTCAAGCAGCACAAGGAAGAGATCTTGTATTTTTAAATATGGACAATGATGTTAAAAAACTTCTTGCTGACATGAACTTCAAACCTTGCGCTATTCCTGGTGGAATTTATAAAGGAAACCCAAAACCAACTTATTCAATGGGTCTTTCTGGAGTTCTTTTAACAACTACAAAAATGGACGCAAAAACCGTTTATTCTCTTTTGAAAATTATGAGCTCAAACTTAAAAACATTAGGAAGCGTTCATAAAATTTACAAAAAATGGAAACCAAGTGTAGGTGCTGCTCATATGGGAGTTCCTATGCATCCTGGTGCAAAAAGGTTCTATAAAGAAGCCGGCGCACTATAAACTAAGCTAGAAAGAAGTTCTTTCGCAAAATAGAAATAGGAAACAATGGAAGATATTTGGGAAAATTTAAGAAAAAGAAGTCCTCTTGAACATGTAATATTTTTTATGGCAGTACTCATGTCAGTTTTCCATGTTCAGGTTGCCTATAGTGGTGGTTATGAGCCTATTTTTCAGAGGGCACTATCCTTTCTATTTGGTATGATTCTAATTTTCTTAATCTTTCCAATCAGCAAATCCGAGGAGGGAGAGTCTGGTTCGGCTTTTGGTCGAAAAACCTCTCCCTTCTTTTATATTTCTATTGTCTTATTAGTTCTGGTAATACTTTCTATCGGATATCCGATACTTTTCACAGAATATTTCCTTGGTACTGATGAACTTGAAAGGATCTATTACGTTACACCACTTACGTTCATGGATATGTTTCTTGGTACAACCGTTCTTTTATTAACTCTAGAGGCTGCAAGAAGAACCATAAATAATGCACTTCCACTAATAGGATTATTCTTTTTAGTTTATTCTTACTTTGGACCTTATTTCCCTTGGTGGTTTGGCCACAAAGGGGCATCTTTCATGCACATTATAGACCACCAATACATGACTTATGATGGTCTATGGACTGCTCCCTTAAGTGTTTTTTCTGTATATATTTTCCTATTTATTCTATTCGGAGCCTTTTTAGATCGAATGGGTGCTGCAACCTTCTATGTTCAATTATCTACTGCAGCAGCAGGCAGATTAAGGGGGGGTCCCGCAAAATCAGCTATTTTTGCAAGTGCGATGACAGGGACTATTATGGGTAGCGCCAATGCTAACATAGTAACGACTGGATCTTTCACTATTCCTATGATGAAAAAAACTGGTTTTAAGCCAGAAATTGCCGCAGCAATTGAAACAGCAGCTTCAACTGGTGGTCAGATTATGCCCCCAGTTATGGGAGCCTCTGCCTTTCTAATTGTCGAATTCACTGGAATTTCCTACTGGGAAATTGTAAAAGTTTCTATTTTACCTGCAGTTCTATATTTTTATTCTGTTTATGCAGTAGTTCATTTAGAAGCTCGTAAAGCAGGTCTAGTTCCACTTAGAAAGGATCAAGTTGAACCTGTATGGCCTATTTTAAAACAAGGCTGGTACTTTCTTCTGCCTCCAATTGTTATTATCGCTGTCTTAATGACTGGCAGACCTGTTCCCTACGCTGGTTTAGCAGGTATTCTATGTGTTATTGTTCTAGCAGGCCTAAAAGGTGCTGCAGATCTTTTTAGAATGAAAGCATCGATAGAGCAAATTTTCAAAACAGTTGCTTATGGACTGTGGAATATTGTAGAAGCGATGGCCCAAGGAGCAAGACAATCTCTTGCAATCTGTGCAGCGGTGGGAGTAGTAGGAATAATCATTGGTGCCTTATTCCAAACTGGATTAGGACTAAAATTCTCAGAAATTGTTACTGCACTTTCATATGGATATCTTTTTCCAGGAATTATTTTAGTTGGAATAGCTTCTTTTGTTCTAGGAATGGGACTACCTACAAGCGCCGCATATATTGTTCTCTCAGTCGTTGCAGTTCCAGCTCTTCTTGATCTTGGAGAAAGTTATGGAATGACGCTTTTAGCTGCACATTTAATAGTATTTTGGTACAGTCTCGATAGTTGCTTCACCCCACCAGTATGTGTTCCAGCTTATACTGCCGCTGGAATTGCAGACGCGAATCCTAGTAAAGCCGCTTGGGCTTCTTTTAGAACTGCGAAGGGAATGTATGTAATTCCATTTATGTTTGCCTATACTCCAATTCTTTTAATTTCTGAACCAATCCCACTATTCGAAACTTTTACTGCTGCATTGTTCGGTTTTACTAGTCTTGCAGCTGCAATAGTTGGGCATATGTATCTTAAATTAAAAGTAGGAGAAAGATTTTTCTTAGCTTTCGCGGCTGCACTAATGTTCTGGCCTGCAATGACAATCTTTGGCATTTATCTTCCTTCAATAGCACTACACCTTGCAGGTTTCCTGCTTCTTGGTTCTTTCTTCTTATTTCAAAGAAACGCTTTTTTGAAATTAAACAGGGCTGTTTAAAATACTAAGCGCAATAAATTAAGTCGCAGAATCTTCTGTCTGGAATTTTCTCTGCGACTTAATACCAAGCTTTTTTATACGACTGTATAGGGTAGTCGGTTTCATCCCGAGGATTCTGGCTGCACCTCTTTCTCCCGCAACTACACCTCCTGTTTTTTCTAAGACCTTTGTAATATATCTTTTTTCCATCTCATCAAGCGGATAAAATATATCTCCATCTCTTGTAATATCATTGTGATGCTCCCCTATCATTTGCTTATCAAAACGGAGCACATCTCCTCTACCTAATACCAAGCCTCTTTCTACCACATTTTCTAGTTCTCTAATATTTCCTGGCCAATCATAAAACATAAGACGTTCAAGTGCTTTTTTGCCAACTCCCTTTACATTTCTATTTAATCTTTTTCCATGCTTGGCAATAAAATGTTGAATAAGCATGGGGATATCTTCTTTCCTTTCTCTAAGAGGAGGAACCTCAATAGGAATAACATTAAGCCTAAAGTACAAATCACTTCTATATTTCCCTTTACTTACCTCTTCCTCAAGGTTTCTGTTTGTAGCCGCGATAATTCTAGTATCTATCTTTATTGTTTTATTGCCTCCTACTCTTTCGAATTCTCTTTCTTGCATAACTCTAAGAATTTTTACTTGCGCTTCCATAGAAATTTCTCCAATCTCATCTAGAAAAATTGTCCCATTGTGCGCAAGCTCGAAACGGCCTATTTTTTGAGCAATTGCACCAGTAAAAGATCCTTTCTCGTGACCGAAAAGTTCGCTTAATAAAAGCGTGTCCTGAAGTGCCGCGCAATTTACTTTGACTAGCGCACGATCTTTTCGAGAACTTAAATTATGAATTGCACGTGCAATAAGTTCTTTTCCTGTACCAGTTTCACCACTAATCAAGACAGTTACTTCACTTTCTGCTACCTTGCTAATTAAATCTTTAACTCTTTCTATTTCTTTGCTATTACCAATTAATTCTTCAAAATTATGAATCTCTCTTAATTCTGTTCTCAATGATAAAGTTTCATTTTTTAATTCTTCTCGATTAGCTTCTAATTGAGCAAAAGTTCTAGCATTAGAAACAGCTATTGAAACAGAAGGGGCAAGTTCAGCAAGAAAGTCTGCCATTTCTGACGTAAAACGATTAGGAGAAAAGCTTGAAACTGATAAATTTCCAAAAATTTCTTTTCCAAATT
>CAZLCI010000066.1:0-10764 GCA_964558115.1 uncultured Nitrospinaceae bacterium
TTGGTAGACAAAGTCAATTTCAATAAGTAAATCCTGTTTTATAAATCGGCAGCTATTATTCAAAATCTTATAGCTGCCGATTTTTTTTGCTTTAAACAGTCCTTGCGTGGCGCATAATTTATTCTTGCCAGTCCTCCATGCGCTACGTTGGGACATCATATAGAGATACAGGAAATGCAAACGAAAAAATTTGATTTTCCTATTCTGCTAATCACTCTCATGATTGCTGGACCAATCTTTGCTATTTCATGGCTAGCTAGCTTCCCTAGCGACGATATTTGGAAACATTTGATTGAAACAGTCCTCTTCCGTTACACCTACACAACTATCTTCTTAATGATTGGCGTAGGGATAGGTACTCTTTTGATAGGAGTATCATCAGCTTGGCTTGTTACTTGCTGCGAATTTACTGGAAGAAAAATATTTGAATGGTCATTATTACTTCCAATGGCTATCCCTGCATATATCATAGCCTTTATCTACACAGATCTATTTGAATATAGCGGTTCAGTTCAAGAATCAATCAGATTACTTTTCTCATGGAAATCACCTTCAGACTATTGGTTTCCAGAGATTCGTTCTCTTTGGGGTGCTATTTTCATGATGACTTTTGTTCTCTATCCATACGTTTACCTTCTTTCTAGAGTTTCTTTTTCCGAACAATCATCTACTATCATAGACGTTAGCAGAACTCTTGGCAGAGGTCCTTGGGATACTTTTTTTAGAATTTCTATCCCACTCGCAAGACCATCACTTGCAATTGGAGTTTCACTTGTTTTAATGGAAGTTTTAAACGATTTTGGAACTGTAGATTTTTTTGCAATCGAGACATTTACTGCTGGCATTTATGACGTTTGGATGAATATGGACAGCATATCTGGGGCAAGCCAATTATCCGTAGTCTTATTAATATTTGTTTTACTACTCCTTTTTACTGAAAAATGGGGAAGAAGAAAACAAAATTTCACAAACAACACGAAAATCAAGAAACCAATCAGAAGATATGATCTGCAAGGTTACAAAAATCATATCTCTTTTATTGTATGTATTACCCCTATTTTTTTTGGTTTTATTTTGCCATGCCTGATTCTCATTAGAGACAGCTTTATCTTTTATGATTTTGGCAAAAATTTCGAATTCCTAAGAATCATGTCTAATAGCTTTCTCTTATCATCTCTCTCTGCAATCACTGCTACTATCATTGCAATATTTCTTGGATATGGACAAAGGATAAGAAAAAATAGATTTATTAGAGGATTTATCAGATTTTCCTCAATAGGATATGCAATACCAGGTTCTGTTTTAGCAGTAGGAGTAATTATATCTTTTGGAAAGATAGATGAATTTTTAAATTTCATATTTGGGATGACTAACGAGATTTCTCTAAGCAGCACATTAATAGTAATTATATATGCTTATTCTGTACGTTTTCTTGCTCTTTCATTCGGTTCTATAGAGTCTAGCTTGTCAAAAGTTACACCTAATATGGATTTTGCTTCAAGAACACTTGGAATGAATCCTAGGAATACTTTATTCAAAGTACACATTCCTATAATAAAAAAAGGTGTACTTGCATCCGCAATACTTGTTTTTGTAGATTGTATGAAAGAGTTGCCAATGACTTTAATACTTCGTCCGTTTAATTTTGAAACTCTTTCAACTAATGTTTATCAATTTGCATCAGATGAGTTATTTGAAGAAAGTGCTTTAAGTGCACTAGCAATTGTACTTACTGGCGTAATCCCAGTCATAATTCTAAGCAATATTATTAGTTCTGAAAACAATAAAATTGGAGAAGAAATTTAATGTCATATCTCTCAATTAAAAATATCGACTTTTCCTACGAAACAAAAAAGGTCATCAATTCTATTTCTCTTGAAATAAAACAAGGTGAAATTGCCTGTCTACTCGGACCATCTGGTTGTGGAAAAACCACTTTACTGCAGTTAATTTCAGGCTTAGAAAAAATAGATATGGGAACAATCAAAATAGACGGAAAAATGATTTCAGACAAAAGAACTAAATTACACCTTCCTCCGGAAAAGAGAGAAACTGGAATCATGTTTCAGGATTATGCACTTTTTCCACATCTCACAGTAAAAGAAAATATTTTTTTTGGTGTTCAGAATCCAACAGATAAACAAAAATCAGAAATTCTAGCATTAATGTCTATGGCAAAGATCATAGAATTCCAAGATCGCTATCCACACACACTATCTGGTGGACAACAACAGAGAATCGCTTTAATAAGAGCACTAGCAAGAAAACCAAAACTTATACTTTTAGACGAACCATTCTCTGGATTAGACATAAGTTTAAGAAGTGAAATAAGAGATCAAACAGTTTCTATACTCAAATCATTAGAAGTAACAACGATTATCGTAACTCATGACCCACAAGAAGCACTTCAGACTGCAGATCAGGTACATATTATGAGAAACGGAAGGATAGAACAATCTGGGTCACCTAGAGAAATATATCAATTTCCTGCCAATGATTTTATTGCTCGATTTATAGGAGAAACTAATGTTTTGTCTGGAATAGTTCTAGAGCCAGGATATGATGAGGTCATGACAAATATCGGATCTATACCTTGTCTTTCAATGAGAAATCTTGATTTCGGGACAGATGCATTTATTTCCATAAGACCAGAAAGTTTCGCACTTGACGAAAGAGGACAATTTGAAGCTAGAACTGAAAAAATACAATATGCAGGCACACATCTTCTAATAGAAGTAACCTTGCTAAATGAGGTAGGACAAGGCCAACAACTCAAGATTCATACCCACCCAAATGCGAGAGTGAATGTTGGAGAAATTATAAGATTTCGAGTTGTTCCGGATTTCGTTACAGTCATTGAAGATTCTTAAAACTGAAACTAAAACATTTTTCTCTTTACAAACCAAACATCAAAACCTAAGCATTTCTGTCAACGGTTTCACATTTTCCAATGTTTCCAATCCCATCACATTATCAAGCAATTGATGTGAAGTACTTTGATCAAAAACCATAGTAGAATTATCTATAAATTTCTTTTCAATATCATATTCACTCATAGGATTTTCCAGACAACCACGTTGAAATTTCTCATCTTCGATTACTCTGTCTCCACTGTCAAAAATTATTTCAACAGATCCGGGAAAATACTTAGGAAAATCTTGAGAAGGATCTTCTTCATAACTAACCAAAGACGCTACTTTCAATACCTTCGAATCATTGATAGCCGCTTCGCTAAAATTATCTACATTACAAGTACCACGAACTAAAATACTAGCAATACAGTATGGCAATGAAAATTTAGCATCGTACGAAGAGCGAGGAACTTTCTTTGAGCCTAAAGGATCTAACACCAAATCTATAGTTCCTTTTGCTGCAATACATTTAATACTTTTGATGCTGTCTACAGAATAATTATCGCTGGAATAGATTCTCTTAGCAGCATCCAGAAATGCATGTATCACATGTCCGCATGGATACGGTTTATATGCAATATCGAGCGTTTCCCATTTTTCACCTAATTCAGAAGTTAAAATTTCAACATCAAAACTTTCTCCATGGATATGGCTATTATACAAACCAAAACGACCTTCCATGATAGAACTTGGGCCACCGAATCCCTCATTTGCAAGCAAAGAAGCTACAATGCCACTTTGAGAAGCCCACCCAGGATGAACAACTTTAACCGGACTACCATCCTCCAAATACTCAAACAGTCCCGAAGTCATACTTCCACATACACCCAGAGCAGAAACAATAACTTTATCGGTGAAATTTCCAAGCAAACCGAAAACCAAAGAAGAACCAAAAGTTCCGGCTATACTTGTCATATGAAATCCACGTGCATGGAAAGCTCCTGGAGCAACAAGTCCAATGCGGATTTGAAATTCAAAACCAAGTATTAATGATTTCAAAAAATCTTTTGCGCTGGTTTGGAAATATTCTGCCCCTGACAAAGCAGATGGCACTAAAGGTGCACAATTATGAATAACAGATTTAGTATGTGTGTCGTCATAATCCAAAGAATGTATGAGTGAACCATTTAGCAATGAAGCATGTGTAACAGGCAAAAGATCTTTTTCTCCAATAACCGTACAACCAAAATCAAATCGTTGCGCCATATTTTGAGATTGAATTCCTAGTATCCTGTAAACCATTTCTTTTATCTGAGCACTAATCGGGAGGGTTGTTGACGCAATAGCAATGCCTAAAGAATCTAAGATTAAGAATTTAGTTTTTTCAACAACTTCCTCAGGAATATCTTCAAATTTCGTTTGTTTAGCAAAACCAACTATTTCCTCTGTGGCAGAATGCATTTAAAATTTCCTTATTAGATTGATTATTAAATATTCTTTCGAACTAATGGAAAAACTTCCGTCGCCAATAAATCCATAGTATCTAACACAAGTTCCTGTGGCATCCCAGGCCATTCTATACTAACAATCAGATGATTTACTCCTAAACAAGATAATTCAACAATTTTTTCTGCAACTTCATTTGGACCACCGATAATAAACCTATCTTCTAATAATTCTCTAAAATCAAGGGACAGATTATCGTCTCCTTCTGGCATAGCTTTATCTTGTCCCCAATTACTATAAGAAGTATATTTTTTTTCCAGATACGGACGACATAGAGAAACTGCTTTATCAAAATCTTCTGCAACAAAAACCTCTCTTCTCATAGGCAACTCTTGAGGAAATGGTTTGTTTAGTTTAACCAACTCCTCTTTATATAATTCCAATTGTCTCTTCGTAGTATCTATACGATTATGCGGATTTATATAATAACTATCGCCAAATTTTGCTGCTCTTTTAATTCCTGCATCACTATTCGCACCAATCCAAATAGGAGGATGAGGAACTTGCAAAGGCCTTGGACTACAGGAAGCTTCTTCAAGAGTAAAATGGCTAGCTATCATAGAAACTTTTTCCTCAGTCCATAGTCTTTTGATAGCTATAAGGTTTTCTTCCAATCTTTGAACACGATCTTTTTTAGAAGTACCAAAAGCTTTAAATTCCACATCTCTGTATCCTAAACCAGCTCCAAAAATTATTTTTCCATTTGTTATAATATCGAGAGTAGCAATTTGCTCAGCAATATCTAAAGGTTTATGAAGAGGCAACAAAACAATTCCTGCATTTAATCTCATAGTTGGAACTTCTGCAGCAATTCTGGCTAAAAATGGTATCTGCTGCAATGAATTAAAGGGAAACGTACTATAGTGAGATCCCTTTGTAATCGAAGAAAATCCGATCTTTTCTGCTTTTGCTACCTGTACTAATATGTTTGCAAAACAATCCTTTAAATTTTCTTCTTTTGGGTATTGCGAACGCAACATAAGACCAAATTGCATAAAAAAACACTCCAAATTCAACATTTATTCTAGATACGATTTTCGGCGTTATTTTCCACAACAAAATTTATATTTTTTTCCGCTACCACAAGGACAAGGAGAATTCCTACCTACTTTAGGGTCACTTCTTCTGACAGGAGTCATAGTTTGAACTGATGATTCTTCGGAAACATTATCAAAACTTGAAAGTTCTTGATGGGTATAAACAAGATCCTGATTTTCATCTTGTTTTGTCAAGAGTTCACCGTCTTCAGAAACATCTAATCGATATAAATACATAATGGTGTCTGACTCAATTTTCTCAGTAAGTTCCTCAAACATTTGATAAGCTTCTTTCTTGTATTCATTTAAAGGATTCACTTGAGCATAACCCCTCAAACCAATTCCTTCTTTCAAGTGATCTATGTTGGTCAAATGCTCTTTCCAATGAGAATCTAAAATTTGAAGATAAACCATCATTTGCCATTCTTGAAATAAGTCTTCTCCTAAATGAGAATATTTTTTTTCGAGAATATCGAGAACTAGCGAATGAACTTTTTCTTTGATTTCCTCTAATGTTTCATCTTCTAAATTTAATACACATTCATTTTTTTCAAAGGCTATCTTAAATCCATTTACATTAGAAGAAATGCTGAATTGTGATTCCATGCTCGTCTTAAAAGATTCTATGTCCCATTCTTCGAAATGTGTCGATTCTGAAAAAATAGAATTCAAAATTCCATCCAGCAAATTCTTGACCATTTCTTTTATTTGTTCGGTTATATCTTCTCCATCAAGCATAGTTCGTCTTAATGAATAAATAACGTCTCGTTGCATATTCATAACATCATCATATTCCAAAATATTCTTTCTCATCTCAAAATGATGAGATTCAACACGTTTCTGAGCACCTTCAATGGACCGTGTGACCATTTTCGCTTCAATTGGCACACCTTCTTCCATTCCTAATTTTTCCATCAAGCCTTTTATACGGTCAGAACCAAAAATACGAAGCAGGTCATCTTCTAGAGACAGATAAAATCTAGAACTACCTGGATCACCTTGTCTCCCAGAACGTCCACGTAACTGATTATCAATTCTCCTACTTTCATGCCTCTCAGTAGCAAGTACATGAAGACCTCCTAAAGCAATAACTTCTTCTCGTTCTGCTTCACACTGCTTAGTGAACTCTTTAAGCAAGTCATCAATCTCGGAGACATCTTTTTTCTTAGAGTTATTTAACAAAAATTCTGGATTGCCGCCTAAAAGTATATCTGTCCCCCTACCTGCCATATTAGTAGAAATAGTAATTGCGGATTTTCTGCCTGCCTGCGCAATAATTTCTGCTTCATGAGCATGATGTTTCGCATTTAAAATATGATGAGGCACACCTCTCTTTTTCAGAATTTTCGAAAGCTGTTCACTTTTGTCAATATTTATCGTTCCGACCAAGACCGGTCTTCCTGATTTGTAACATTCAGAAAGTTCTTCCACCACTGCGTTCATTTTTTCATTTTCAGTCTTATAGATCACATCAGGATGTTCTATTCGAATCAAAGTCTTATTAGTAGGTATAACAACAACGTCTAAATTATAAATTTCTTTAAATTCTTTTGCTTCTGTATCCGCAGTACCCGTCATCCCAGACAATTTTTTATAAAGACGAAAGTAATTCTGGAAAGTAATAGTTGCGAGAGTTATATTTTCTTCTTGCACTTCAACTTTTTCTTTCGCCTCTAATGCTTGATGAAGACCATCGCCAAATCTTCTTCCCGGTGTCAAACGACCAGTAAATTCGTCAACAATAATTACCTGTCCATCTTTGACTACATAATCTATATCTTTTGTGAAAATTATATGCGCTTTCAGTGACTGTTCAACATGGTGCAATACAGAGATACTTTCCATATCATACAAACTCTTTCCTTCGTCTAGAATTCCTGCAGAAATCAAAATCTTTTCTGCTTCAACTCCACCCTTTTCTTTCAAGTTTGCTGTTCTGGATTTTTCATCAACAATTAAATACTTGTACTGTTTCTTACTAATTGCGTCTTTGCCACCTTCCACATAATCGTCTTCACTAATCTCAGGTTTACTCTCTTGATCTTCCTCTTGAAGTAGCCTTTTAATTATTCTATTAACGGAAAGATATAATTTCGTGGCTTCCTCTGCCGGACCACTAATTATCAGCGGAGTTCTGGCTTCATCAATTAAAATACTATCGACTTCATCAACAATTGCAAAAGACAGGTCTCTCTGTACCCTACTGCCTCTTTCAAACTTCATGTTATCTCTAAGATAATCAAAACCAAATTCATTATTCGTACCATAAGTAATATCACACAAATATGCTTCTTTTCTTTCTTCGTCATCCATTGAGTGCTGTATACATCCAACAGTAAGACCAAGAAATTCAAAAACTTGTCCCATCCATTCAGAGTCACGTTTAGCTAAATAATCATTAACTGTAACTATATGAACCCCTTTTCCAGCCAATGCATTCAAGAAAGCTGGAAGTGTAGCAACAAGTGTCTTGCCCTCCCCTGTTTTCATTTCAGATATTTTCCCTCTATGGAGAACAATTCCACCAACAAGTTGAACATCAAAATGTCTCATTTGCAGAACTCTCTTACCAGCCTCCCTTACCAATGCAAAAGATTCGATAAGAAGATCTTCCAAACTTTCACCATCTTCGACTCTGTCTTTTAAAATCTTAGTTTGTTCACGGAGTTCAGAATCACTGAATGCAATCATCTTTTGTTCTAACGAATTTATAGATTCAACCATAGGCTGAAGTTTTTTAATTTCTCTATCATTGGCCGTACCAACAATTGTCTTAATTGCGGACAGGCTTTTTTCTAGAAAAGTTATCGCCATATTTACAAGTTCCTCGGTTTATTATTTTTGAACCAAAAGTTTAAAAATTAATACATAAAAGATGATTTTAACATAGAGTCGAAGTGATTGTTACTTCTGGGCGAACTGATCAATGATATATATCATAGGGTTTACAGCTTTTCGTTTTATTATTACTTCGTAATGAAGGTGTGGGCCTGTAGATCTTCCTGTATTGCCAATCTTTGCAATGATTTCTCCACGTCTCACTCGCTGACCCTTGCGAACTAAATTTATTTGATTGTGAGCATACTTTGTAATAATCCCAGGCAAATGTCTTATTGTTACATAATTACCGTAACTGGCATCTCTAGAAGATGCGATAACGATACCATCTGCAGGTGCAAAGATTGGAGCGCCTAACCTTGCATAAATATCTACCCCTTTATGGAATTCTCTTCTGGAGGTGAAAGGTGAAATCCTATAACCATAACCTGAAGTTATCCAACCTCTTGCAGGAATAATCGACGGAGTATGCGCTAAACGAAATCGATTTTTTTCAAAGACTCTTAAAATTTGAGATAACGATTTGTTTTTCAATATACTTTTTCTTTCAACATCTATCGACTGCCTCGTAATTCTTCTAAATAACCTCTTCTCTCTATCAGTTAAAATTCTTGATTTTTTTGTGAAATTATCTTGAGTAATTCCACCAATAGGCAAATCAATATCTTGTTGAGAATGTCTCATAGAAGCCATCATTCTCAATTTTCGTTCAAGCAAAGAAAGTTGATTTAAATTTTTGTTAACCTTAGAAAACTTTCTTCCAAAATGTTCGATAACTTCTGCTTGGGAATTAACGCGATTTTCCAATGAAGGGACCTTGCTTAATTGATTTTTCAATTCAACTCTATCAAACAACAAATAAGCCGAAAGCAAACAAGAGAATATAAAAACAGATGCAAAGCAAAAGACACCCAGAGAACTCAAGTTAAACCTTCTAAAACTAGAAAGCTTTTGAGATATATCTATAAGTTTATGCGTACTGACTTCGTCGTGTGGGACTAAAAAAATACTATATTTCTTTCTTCTCAAAATAACTCCTAACTAAACATAAAAATTCGAACAAGACATTAACGCATAACAGAACCAGAATCAACAAGTATAGATTGACCTGTTATAGTTCTGGCATCCTCACTTGCCAAGAACGTTACAGCACGACCTATATCTTCAGGTGTTTGCTCTAAATTTAAAGGTGTTTGCTGAACAAAATAGTCAAAAACTTCCCTGGAACTCATTTTCGTTAATTCAGGATTTTTTCTCTTGTATAATGGGGAAAGCTTTTTCCACATATCACTCCATATCAAACCAGGACATACTGAATTAACAGTAATGCCACTAGGAGCTAACTCTTTTGCCAAAGATTGCGACAAGCTAATAACTGCTGCCTTGCTTGCAGCATAATGGGGGATAAATTCCCTTCCCTCAAAAGCTGCTCTTGAGGCAATATTAATTATACGACCTGAATTAGATGACTTCATATGATCAACAACAGACTTACAAAGAAAAAAAACTCCTCTCGTATTCACTTGATAAGTTTCATTCCAATCATCATCAGTTACATCTTCCAATGGCATTCCTAAAGAAGGAACTGAAGACCCAATAACTCCTGCATTATTCACAAGGAAATCAATTTTTTCAAATTTGTCCAAAACATCCTGAATAAGTTTATCGCAGGATTCTTGCTTTTTAACGTCAAGCGGGAAACATTCCGTATTAATATTATAATTCTTAAATTCTTTCATAAGTTCCATAAGATCTTCATCACGCAAATCTGCTAATGCAAGATTTGCCTCTTCTTCAGCAAAACACTTTGCTATGCCATGACCAATCGAACCAGAAGCTCCGGTAATTAATACAAGTTTTTTTTTAAGACCTCTTTCACGATTCTGCATAATAATCAATCTTCACTACTTCCAAAACCAGACATAGAATGGCCGTCCTCCACCCATTGCTCGTAAATTTTAAGAGCTTCCAAAACAGCAGGCGCACCTGTGTAAGTGAACATTTGAAAAATCACTTCAAGAATTTCTTTATCTTCCGCACCATAATTATGAGCAGCAGTTAAATGTCCCTTCATTTGGTCAAATCTTCCTGTTACAAGAAGCGCAGAAATTGCACAGAACTCTCTAATTTTATGTGGGATAACATCTCTATCATATAATCCACCGTGGATCATTTTCTGGAACATCATAGAAAAATCAGGGTCCAACTTATTCATTCTTTCAAATAGTTTTTCCGTATAACCGTCTCCATATTGCGTATCACCTCTTCGAATAGCTGGCTCATAAAATGATTCTTCATTCAACGGAAGTCCTCCTTTTGATTTTTCTGGAAATAAAATTAATTTTCTACAACCTCTGTTCTTAACCTACCTAAATTTTCTACTTCTACTTCAACGACATCACCAGGCTTAAGAAAAGACGGGACATCACGTGCATATCCAACACCTGAAGGAGTGCCTGTCATAATGATATCCCCTACTTCTAATGTAAAATCTTCAGAAAGTACTGAAACGATTGATGGAATATCGTGTA
>CAZLCI010000067.1:0-10759 GCA_964558115.1 uncultured Nitrospinaceae bacterium
TTTAGTGCACATCCAGAGACCATTATGCTTGTTGCCAGAGCTAGTTCCGGAATTAAAAAAGTTTCAGATCTTAAAGGACGCCGCGTTAATATTGGAAATCCTGGTTCAGGACAAAGAGGAAATGCTAAAGACATTCTAAGAATTTACGGCATTGACCGAAACAAAGATATAAAAGCTCAGGGTCTTCAACAAAATGAGGCAAATAGAGCTCTAGTAGACAAGAAAATTGATGCATTCTTTTATACAGTCGGAAATCCATGGGGTGGTGGTCTTGAAATTTCAAATAGTACTGGAATTAGAATTATACCTGTGAATTCTTCTGGCATTCAGAAACTCGTCTCATCAAAACCATACTATGTAATGACAGCAATACCAGGCGGAATATATAAAGGTGTTAATAAGGACGTGCCAACGTATGCCGTTAAAGCTACCTTTGTTACCGGAAACAAAGAACCTAACGATGTTGTCTATAATGTTGTGAAAACAATCTTTGATAATCTAGATAGTTTCCGCGCAACTCATCCAGCATTTAAATATCTTAAACCTAAAGATATGCTAGGTGGTAATTCTGCACCATTTCACCCAGGTGCGATGCGTTACTATAAAGAAAAGGGATGGAAATAACGCTTCATAACTTTTAAAATTCAGGCGGGGTGATTTATATCATCCCGCCTTATTTTTATATTAAAATTGGGGAGATGACTAAGAAAATCTTAATTCGTGTATATAATCGATCTTCTTACTTCATCTAGAAATCAATTGAAGGAAAATGCAGAACAAATCACACTCGAAACTGGTATCAGAACAAGAAAAGTCTGGTTTATCTCTTTACTCGCATTTTCCTGGTCCATTTTTCAGTTATATATTGCTTACACACCTATAGACGCAATTAAAGCCAGAAATATACATCTTGCATTTGCGATAGTAATGGTTTTTTTCTCTTTTCCTAGAAATAAAAATACTTCATCTTCAAAATTGAAATTAATTCCCTGGAATGATTATTTTTTAGCATTTTTGGGGTTTTGCGGAGCATTATATGTAACTTGGGATTATCAAGGAGTTTTTGTAGACAGGGCAGGACTTCCCAATAATTTAGATATGATAGTCGGCTCAATTTTTATTGTTATTCTATTGGAAGCGGCAAGAAGATCTATAGGTCCTGCTCTCCCAATCTTAGCAATCATATTTATTGTTTATATTTTTAATGGGACATTTTTGCCCAGATATCTTGCACATGATGGAGCGATTGATTTACGTTCCTTGAATCGTGCTGTTGGTCATATGTTTATGAGTTCTGATGGTGTTTGGGGCATCCCTCTTTGGGTTTCTACAAGTTATGTTTTTCTTTTTGTGTTATTTGGTTCTTTACTAGAAAAAGCGGGAGCTGCAAATTACTTTGTTCAGGTTGCATTCGCAGCCTTAGGTCGCTTTCGTGGCGGACCAGCAAAAGCAGCAGTAGTAGCATCTGGAATGACTGGACTAGTTTCTGGATCTTCTATCGCAAATGTAGCAACGACAGGCACTTTTACAATTCCTTTAATGAAAAAAGTTGGTTTGCCTGCATACAAGGCTGGAGCTGTAGAAGTTGGTGCGAGCACTAATGGACAGCTAATGCCGCCTGTGATGGGTGCGGCTGCTTTTATTATGGCTGAGTTTCTAGGATTAGCCTATTTAGATATTATTCGTGCTGCTATTCTACCAGCCTTACTATCTTACCTCGCTCTCTTCTATGTTATTCACTTAGAAGCCATAAAACTTAATCTCAGACCCCTGAAATCGAATGAAATACCTCCTTTTTGGAAAACTTTTTTTTCGGGAATCCATTATCTAATTCCAATTTTAATATTGATCTATACTCTCGCAATAGAAAGAATGTCAGCCGTAGAATCGGCACTTCGAGCAGTAGTTCTAACAATAATAATAATTTTATTACAGGGTCCTATAAAAAGTATTTTTCATGAAATTCGTGAAATTAAAAATGAAATGCAATTTGAAAGGTTTTCAGATTTCGTCAAAAAAATAATTTCTAAAAATTTCATTAGAGTTGGCAAAGCTTTTTTTTCGGGATTAATAATTGCTTTGGAAGAAACAACCCAAGGTTTAATTTCAGGCGCTAAAAATATGATGGGAATTGGAGTCGCAACAGCTGCAGCAGGAATTATTGTTGGAACTGTAACCCTCACCGGATTGAGCGGACGATTTATAGAGTTAATTGAAATTATCTCTTTAGGGAATGTTGTACTTATGCTGCTATTGACGGCTCTTTGTAGTCTTGTCTTAGGAATGGGTCTTCCAACAACTGCAAATTATATAGTGATGGCTACTTTAACAGCTCCTGTAATTGTGGCATTAGGAGGGAAATCAGGACTTGTAGTTCCGATGTTAGCAGCTCATCTTTTTGTTTTTTATTTCGGAATTTTAGCAGATGATACTCCTCCTGTAGGTCTAGCTGCATTTGCAGCTTCTGCTATCGCTAAATCGGATCCTATACAGACTGGCATTCAAGGTTTCATTTATGACTTAAGAACAGCAATACTCCCTTTTGTTTTTATTTTTAATTTAGAAATACTTATGATCGGAGGGTTGACCGAACAAGGGAATATAATTTGGATTAATGATATTTTTAAAATTGGATGGATTTGCTTCTCTGCACTTATCGCAATGTTTGCATTTGCTTCTGCATTACAAGGATTTTTTGCTGACAAGTGTAGCGTCTTAGAAAGAATTTTTCTTGTTTTAATTTGTCTCGCATCATTTCGGCCTTTGATTTTTAAAGATCTTACCGGCATCCCTAGGGAATTTGTACAATTAATTGCAATGATTCTTTTCGGACTACTTTATACAAAGCAGAAAAAAAGACGAGTTTTAGAAAATACTGAATAAAATCTTCCTTTTTAATGTTGGCTTTATGAATATCATTTCTTATATTAGAAATTATAAATGATATTTTTATATAGGTTAAAAGCAAGTTTTTCCCGGCGGAAATTATAAGTTACTGAACATACATTCGTTGCTAGGAGATGTCCAAATGGAAAATAGCAAAACCATTGAATATGAAATTAAGGACCATGTCGCATGGATTACTTTGAACAGACCTGAAAAGAAAAATGCAATCAACAGGGCAATGCGCAAGGAAATTCAGGAAGCATATATAGATGTGAAATTCAATCAAGAGGTATGGGCTGCAGTGATCACGGCAAATGGAGATGTGTTTTGTTCGGGAAAAGATCTCCTCGAGAAATTACCAGAGGATGACGGAGAAGTAATGTCAAATGATGAATTATATTTATTTCTAAGACATATTTATAAACCGGTTATCTGTGCAATTAATGGTCCGTGCTTAGCGCAAGGTGGTGGGTTTGCACTTAATTCAGATATCGTCATTATGAGTGAAAATTCATCTATAGGTTGGCCACAAGTTAAAAGAGGAATTTCTTCAGTTAGTGGGCCCGTCTTACTTGCACAATCAATTCCATGGACACAGGCAATGAGTTACTTAATGAGGGCAAAATTCATTCCGGCAAAAGAATGTTTTCGTTTTGGTATTGCGAATGAAATTGTACGTATTGAAGAACTATCTGACACTGCGGAACGTTGGTCGAAAGAAATACTTTCGAATGCCCCTGCTGCAGTTTGTGCAGTAAAAGAAGCGGCTCGAAGAGGAGAACACCTTCCTTTTGTTGATAGGATGTTTTTAGCTAGGGATATTGCAAATAAAGTGTTGGAGACAGAAGATTCAAAAGAAGGCATTTTAGCTTTTAAAGAAAAGAGAGACCCAAAATGGAAAGGAAAATAATGTCGGAAGTTTCGTCGACTCCTCCCTTACATGGATTAAAAGTTTTTGATATGACTCAGATTATTGCTGGGCCATTTTGTACGACTATGTTAGCCGATCTTGGGGCAGAAATAGTCAAACTTGAACGTCCACCAAACGGTGACGATACAAGAACGGTTGGACGATACAAAGGAAGAGAAAATCACGAAGATTATTTCTACGCAAACAACAGATCAAAAAAAAGTATAGTTCTAAATCTAAAAAATGAAGTTGAACGTATAGTAGCTGTTTCCCTGGCAAAAGAGGCTGATGTTCTCGTAGAGAATTTAGCTATCGGAACTGCAGAAAAATTTGGTCTTGGATGGAAAAATTTAAAGAGAGAAAATACAAAACTCGTTTACTGTTCACTATCAGGTTTCGGACAAACTGGTCCTTATAAAAATCGAATTGCCTTAGATCCCATTCTTCAGTCTATATCTGGAATGATGAGTGTAACAGGAGAACCAAAAGGAGAGCCTATGCAATTAGGCGCTCCCATTGTAGATTCCATAGCAGGTATGTTTGCAGCATATGCAATTTTGGGAGCCTTACATTCTGCTCAAAAAGAAGGGAAAGGCAGATATATTGATATAAGTATGCAAGATTCAATACTGTCAGTTTTGGGACCTCGTATGGGCGAGATTTTACAAGCTGGAATCTCTCCAGAAAGACATGGGAACGAAAATCCAATGAGAGTTCCTGCGAACACTTATAAAACAAAAGATGACAAAAACATTACAGTAATTGTCCAAAATGACAGATATTGGAAGCCTTTTTGTATTGCACTAAAACAGGAAGAATGGATAAATGATCCTCGTTTTTCATCAATGGAAGAGAGAAGAAAAAATCGAGATTTAATTAACTATACCGCAACAAAAAGTTTTATTTCTAATACCTCAGATTATTGGGCAAGAAGGCTTGAATCTGAACGAGTACCATTCGCAATTGTAAACGATTACAAAGCCGCCTTAGAAGATATTCAGGTTCAACATCGAGAATTAATAAAAACCATTCCTCATTCCACATCGGGAGAAATACGAGTTATTGGCCCCCCCTGGAAAATGAGTGGCAAACAAGTAAAAATCACCCCACCTCCCTTACTTGGAGAACATACTACTGAAGTTTTAAAAAAATGGTTAAATTGGAATGACGATCAAATACAAGATTTTCAAAATAAGAAATCATAAATCATATAAATTTTACAATTTTTAGCCCAATGATAGTTGATAGAAGTTGTCTCGTCATATTAAAATCACAGTCGTTGGGTGTAAGAGTTAGTTTTTTATTGGATAATTTCATTTTATTTATTTAACAGTCCTCGGAGGGCATTGTAAATATGTTAGATTGGCTCCCTGAAAATATTTCATTGGAAGGAAAGGAAGTTGATTTTTTCTTCTATATTTCTTACTACCTAACGAATGTAGCCTTTATACTCGTTGCGATAACGATGGTTGCTTTTCTTATAATCTATAGACAAAAGCCAGGTCAAAAAGCTAAGTACACACATGGGAACAATACCCTTGAAATAATCTGGACAGTCGTTCCAACTGTAATTCTCTTGGTTTTTGTTTTAATGACTCAAGCTTCTTGGGCGAAACTGAAGTATACTCCTCCTGCTAATCCAGATATCAGAGTAGAAGTAATAGGAAAACAGTTTAACTGGGTTATTGTTTACCCTGGACCAGATAAAAAATTCGGAACTGCCGATGATCTTAAACTAGATAATCAACTAAATGTTCCTGTTAACAAACAGGTCCTAATTACTCTAAAAGGCGAAGATGTTATCCATAGTTTTTTTATTCCTGCAGTGAGATTAAAACAAGACATTCTTCCCGGGAAAAAAACTCCTTTCTGGTTTACGCCAATTAAGACAGGAAAATACGAAATGCCATGTGCCGAGTTGTGCGGTGTTGGACACTCAGGCATGAAAGGTGAGTTAATAGTACATACTGAGGAAAGTTACCAGAAATGGTTGAAAACCGCTTGGTCAAAAAAAGAAGAAAAATCTTAAAATTCTAAAATCAAATTAAGGGATAACCCAAGCATGAGCGAATCAAATCTTACAAGTTCAACACATGACGATCACCACTCTCATGGTGGATTTTGGAGTACCTATATTTTCTCATTTGATCACAAAACTATAGGTAAACAGTTTTTATGGCTCGGTTTAATAATGATGATAGTTGGTGGTCTGCTTGCCCTAATGTTTAGATGGCAATTAGCGTGGCCAGTAGAAAAATTTGATACAGCTATTTGGGGTCTGAGTTGGCTATCTGATGAAAATCCACTTCTTCCTGAAGGAAAAATGGGTCCCGATGTTTATAATATGTTTGTCACTATGCATGCAACCATAATGGTCTTTTTAGTTGTTATGCCTATACTTGTGGGTTGCTTCGGAAATTTTCTCATCCCCTTAATGATCGGCGCACGAGATATGGCGTTCCCTTGGCTAAATATGCTTTCTTTTTGGACTGCCGTTTTAGGCGCAATTGTAATGTCGTGGGGATTTTTTGTTGAGGGTGGACACGCCTCTGCCGGGTGGACTGGATACGCTCCTTTATCGACCGTATCAGATTATACTGGTGTTGAATGGGGACAAAACTTATGGGCAATTAGTCTATTTATTCTAAGCCTTTCTTCGCTCATGGGTTCTGTAAATTACATAACGACAATAATAAACATGCGAACAAAAGGGATGAACTGGTTTAGAATGCCTCTATCCGTTTGGGCACTCTTTATTACTGCAATATTAGGATTACTTGCACTGCCAATTCTTGGTTCTGCTTGTGCACTCATGATTTTTGATAGAATTTTTGAAACCGCATTTTTTAATCCTGCAAAAGGGGGAGAGCCTCTCTTGTGGCAACACCTTTTCTGGTATTTTGGACATCCCGAGGTATATATACTTATCCTCCCTGCAATGGGTATGGCCTCCGACATATTAAGTGTTTTCTCCAGAAAACCTGTTTTCGGTTACAGAGCAATGGTATATGCAATGTCTTCTATTGCATTTCTGTCTTGGATTGTTTGGGGTCATCACATGTTTCAGTCTGGCATGAATCCTGCATTAGGTACGGCATTCATGATGACTACTCTTGTTATTGCTATTCCCTCTGCCATAAAAACATTTAATTGGCTCGGAACGCTTTATGGTGGTTCAATTAGATTTACACTCCCAATGCTACATGCTCTAGCTTTTGTTATTCTTTTTGTAGTCGGAGGACTCAGTGGAATTTATATGGCATCTAACGTAGTTGATATTTACATTCACGATACCTACTTTATTGTTGCTCACTTCCATTATGTGATTTTTGGTGGAACGATGTTTGCTATTTTTGGTGGAATTGCATATTGGTTTCCAAAAATGTTTTCCACCTATTTTGACAGTGCACTAGGGAAAGTACATTTCTGGCTGACTTTTATCTTTTTCAATTTAGCTTTTTTCCCTATGCATATTTTAGGTGTAGGTGGACATATGAGAAGAATTTATGATCCTACCCAATATGAGTATTTAGCAGATCTTCAACCCATGAATGTTTTCATAACTTTAGCCGCCGCCGGTTTAGGCTTGGGTCAAATTCCATTTGCCTTAAATTTCTTCGGTAGTGTTTTTAGTCTAAGTGGAAAATTATACAAACACTTCACTCAAATCTTTACAAGTTTAATTGTTGGATTCACATCTTATAAGTCTGTTGCATTTCTTTTGGAAGGAATAACTAAACCCGTTATTACAAATACAACACGAACAATTTCTGGTGTTGTATCAATCGTTTTCTTTATTCTTGTTTATCGTTACTTGACACGTAACATGAAGACTTTTGGAGAGTTTGCTGTACAAAATCCTTGGGATGCAAATACACTCGAGTGGGTAGCTCCAACTCCCGCACCTCATGGTAATTTTGGACCTGAGTTGCCTGTTGTATTCAGGAATCCTTACGAATATAGCGTTCCCGGAGAAACTGATGACTGGGCACCTCAAACTACACCTTTAAAACCTCAGGCAGATGGGGCGTCGCACTAGTTTTATAGAGGTTTTTAAAATGGGTTCTCTTGAAATTCCATCCCAAACAGGGGACAGGAAGTCAAATTCAGTATTATGGGCACATTGCTTCTGTGCACTTTCATGTCTCGTGACCGTGATTCTCATCTTATTCGGCGGATTAGTTACTAGTATGGGCGCAGGACTTGCTGTGCCAGATTGGCCCACAAGTTTCGGATATAATATGTTCCTGTTTCCGTGGTCAAAAATGATCGGGGGTATTTTTTACGAACATATGCACAGACTATTAGGATCCGTTGTAGGAATCCTTACTGTTTCTACTGCAATAATTATTTTTCTGACCGACACAAGAAAATGGTTGAAATACTTATCTTTATTAGCATGTGCACTTGTAATCTTTCAAGGAATCCTTGGAGGACTCAGAGTAGTACTTATAGAGTTAGATCTTGCAATAGTCCATGCATGTGTCGCTCAACTTTTTTTTGCACTAATGGTATCTATGACACTTTTTACCTCAAAAGGTTGGTTGGTAAATAAAAATTCTAACCAAAATGACTCGAAACTAAACATTCTTGCAATTTTGACTGTTTGTTCTATATATATTCAAACAATTTTGGGCGCACTTCTTCGACACACTGGGAACATGCTAGAAGCTCATTTTCTTTTTGCTTTTATTGTTGGATCATTGATTATTTGGTTATGTGTTCGTGCAAACAGAGTCCATTATGACAACAAAGAAATACTTAGAAATGCTAATTGGTTAGGTTTTATTCTTTGTTCTCAAATTCTTCTCGGTCTTTTTGCATTTATCCAAAAATATACTATTCTAGGAAAAAAATTTGCATATTCAACATTTTTAATCTCAACATCTCTGCATGTTGTTTTTGGAGCACTATTGCTTGCTTTTGCAATAACCCTTACTTTGAGGATTCTTCGCTTTCCTTTCAAAGACTCAACCATTATTCGGTCCGACTCTATTGAAATGAGCGTATAAAATGAGTTTTTTTGTTCAAACTACAAATTTGGAAAAATTTTCCAGAAATAGAAAATGGACTTTCTTTTTCAGCTTGGTAAAACCTCGTCTTGTTCCTATGGTTTTAATTGCTACCGCTTCCGGTTTTTATTTAGGAACTCCTGCAAAAATTGATTTGTTGTCATTGTTTCATGTTTTACTTGGAACCGCACTTGCTTCTAGCGGCACCTTAGCACTAAATCAAGTTATAGAAATAGAAATTGACAAAAAAATGACAAGAACAAAAGATAGGCCTCTTCCCAGAGGACATATTTTTATGGCTGAAGCTATTATTTTTTCCTCGCTGCTCTTAATATCAGGCTTAATATATCTAGTGATCTTTGGAAACTTTATTTGTAGTTTTGTCACTTTAGTTTCTGCAACCATTTACTTGTTTATTTATACTCCTCTTAAAACGAGATCTCCTTTAAATAGTATAATTGGCGCAATTCCTGGAGCAATTCCTCCGTTGATTGGATGGTCAGCTGCAACAGGATTTCTGCCTGCTGAATCTTTTATACTTTTTACTATCCTTTTCTTGTGGCAGATACCACATGCTTTGGCAATAGCAATTATGTACAAGGAAGAATTTGTTGCTGCAGGGATAAAATTATTACCTGCAGATGATACAAATGGAAGAAATACTTGTCGACATATCGTTGTATATTGTCTGACCTTAATTGCTGTTGGAATGATGCCTAAGTTTATTGGAATGGCGGGAAATATTTATTTTTTCTCGTCTATTGTGTTGGGAATAATATATCTTAGTTTTGGAATTTTACTTTTTAGAAATTATAGCATCGCTTATGCAAGAAAACTTTTTTACGTCTCTTTGATTTATTTACCTTTGTTACTCTTGTCCATGGTCCTAAATCAAGTGAATTAAAAGGAAATCAAGTTATGAAAAACGAAAAACAAAAAAGAGGAAGCATAAAAACTTTTTTCTTTCTACTTGCTATCATAACTACTCTCATCGTTTCTTCAGTCATCACTGTCCTATTAAAAAACTAATTCTTTCTCCATAAAAGGCTTTACTGGTGGAAAAGTCCCCTGAAAAAAATCTTGTCTCAAATTCTCAAATTGCAATGATAGTTTTTATTGCTGCAGAATTAATGTTTTTCTCTGGTCTCATTAGCACTTTTCTTGTGTTTCGATTTAGTGGAGAACCTTGGCCACCACCATTTCAACCTAGATTGCCAATTTTTCTAACGGCTATAAATACGATCCTCTTAATGATTAGTAGTTTTACTATGTGGCAAACTCAAAAAAAAATTCAACAAAATTCTAATTTTCTTTCTTCATTTTCAATAACTATATTTCTTGGTTTTACATTTCTTCTTATTCAAGGATTTGAATGGGTTAAAATGTTAAATTTTGGTCTGTCTGCTAAATCAACGCCCTATGGCTCTACTTTCTACGTCATTATTGGGACACATGGGGCACATGTTTTAGGTGCAGTTTTATGGCTTTTGCTATTATTCTCAAAAATATTGATTATCAAACCCAAAAAAATAGAAAATTCGAATATTTCTCTTTGTGCTATGTACTGGCATATGGTTGTAGGATTATGGCCAATATTATTTATTTTAGTTTATTTAGTCTAGATATTTTGAAAAGCAGAATTGATTGACATGTACAATTCTAGTGGGCATAATTTTGCAATGAGAAAGTTGTTTGTAAATATACAATTAATGTTTTTTATTTTTTTTTTAGCATTCTTGACCATGCCCTTTGAAGCTTTTGCATGCTCTGTGTGTGGCCAGAATGATTCTTTTTTTTGGAGTTTTATTTTTTTAATTGTAATACCTTATCTTATAGTTTTTTCCATAGTAGGGTACTTTTTTTATACAAAAGACTTAAACATGCGAAGTAAGATTGGTAAAGGAGAAGATTTTGAGTGAAGCAGCCTCAGCAAATCATGTAGTCGAACCAG
>CAZLCI010000068.1:0-10669 GCA_964558115.1 uncultured Nitrospinaceae bacterium
AAAAGAGATGGTTAATGAAGCAAACGGGCCAATTTACGATGGAGATACGGTTATTTATTCACCTCTAATAATTGGTGGTCATTATAACAACTATAATTTTAGAGATTCTTGGATACAGGGAGGTGATTTTGTAGTTCGAGGAAAAGGAATAAATATTCTTAGAGATATTCTTTTAGGAATTTTTGAGCCTGGTGTTTATCATGATCCTATGCCTTATTCAAATATTCCTAGAATGGATCGCGAAAATTTTTACAGAGATACATTCCAATTTTCAGATAAAACTAAAAGATACGCATTAAGCAAGGTGAAATCGGTTTTGACTGCTCTTGGTTGTAGTTATTCATGTTCATATTGTTACATTAGTTCTTTGATAAATAATTTAAAAGATGCATACAAAGGAAAAGGCATCGCTCCTCCCAGTATCATACAAGATAGACCGATTGAAACTCTTATGAATGAAGGTAAAGATATTCTGGGATTGGACAATGAATATGGAGTTAGTACTAAATCAATTTTTGATCAGGCAGACATTTCCTTGAATAATCTTGAATGGTGGGAAGAACTCAGTGAAAGGTGGATGGACGAAGTAGGTATCCCTTTTTATATTCAAGCTAGACCTGCCATGTTATCTGGAAAAAAAGGAATACGGAGAATACAAAAAATATCCGAAAAGGGTTTAATTTCAGGAATCTCTATGGCGATAGAATCAGGAGACCCCAAGGTTAGAAGTCTTCTTTTAGATCGTCATGAAAATAATAAAACTATTTTAGATGCAATAAAAAATGTCAAAAAATTTCGAGTGCCGCTTAGGACGCAGTCAATAGTTGGATTGCCCGTTTTAAAACCTCCTTCTTCGTTTGATCCTTCTAAATGTCAAGTCTCTCTTCTAGATAAAGATGGGGGAGAGCATTATTATGATGACCCTATAGAAGAATCTTTGAAATGTCTTGAATTGGTATGTAATTCAGATTTTAAAAAAGAAGATTATTACTGGAACGCTATATACTCTCCTTTCGCTGGGACTCCTCTGGGGGATTATACTATTGACGCAGGTTTTGCTACGGATGATACAGCTTCAGATGCTTATCTTTTCAGCGTTGATAGTGGACTAAATTGTTTCAGTGGGATTACTTCAAAAAGACAGTTGGCGTTTAGTCGCACTTCGAATTTTTTTGCGCACTTTGTAAATGGGAAAAAATTGATGACTTCTTTTTTATATGAAAGAGATGATTTTGACTTAGAAACTTTTTCTTTTTTTATTGAAGATAATATTAATTTAAGTGACAGTGTTCCTCCCAGAACGACTGAAGAAATTATTCCTGATGTAACTGAAAAACTTTTGAAAGAATTCTTCAATTACGCATACCCAGATGAAGATAGTGAAGAATTTAAGGAGATGAATTTAAGATTGACGAAATATTATCTATCTCTATTGGATAGTCTGTTTCTAGCAGCAAAAGTGGCAAGTAAATATTATGATCTAAGGAAAGAGAAAAAGGATTTCGGAATAGTTGAACTTAGTCGAGTAGAACGTTTACATTATTATGATAATAGCTATAAGATGACATATCTGCCCGAGAGATTTTCTGAATTTTTAACACCTTTGGTCCAGAAAAATGCAAATTGATTTTTGAAATGCATTGAGTATGAAAGGAGGAATGAATGGAAAAGCCATTAGTGGCGCAGAAATCGCCTTGTATGTATAAGGCAGAAAAAGATGAAAAAGTTGCCTGGTGTTCATGCGGAAAAAGTACTAATCAACCATTTTGTGATGGATCCCATAAGGGGAGTGAGTTTAAACCTTTGATCTATGATATGAAATCTGGTCAGGGATGTGCTTTTTGTGGATGTAAACAAACTAATAATTCTCCCTTATGTGATGGTTCTCATTCTAAGATAGATTAGTTCTAAATGTTTGGAGATTTTCCTGATGAAAGAAAAATTGAAAGGTGTCATGGGTGCTCCTATTACCCCTTTTACAGATCAAAATAAAGTTGACTTTGATATTTTTTCCAAACAGATTAACTTTCTAATTGAAAATGGAATTAGAATGATTTCACATCCTATGCACATAGGAGAATCTATAAATTTAAGTGAAAAAGAGCAAAGAGATTTAGTCGACTGTTTGGTTGATTCTGCAGACAATAGAGTTCCTGTTTTTGTGAATGTAAGTAAAGCAGGTACAGATCTTGCTAGAGAACTCGCTTTATATAGTCAGAGTGCAGGAGCTTCTGGTGTTATTTTATTGCCACCATATCACTGGAAACCTACACAAGAAGGTCTTTTTGAGCATTTCGTAAGTGTTGTAGGTGATTTGGATATAGATTTTATCGCGTATAACAATCCAAAGAATGTTCAAGTAGAGATTGGTATAGATTTACTAAAAAGACTAATTGAAAAATTACCGAACTTTGTTGGGCTGAAGGATGCGACTTTTCATATGGGTTTTTTTACTGAAGCATGTAGGGTTACTAAGGATTTAAATCCGAATTTTTCTATTTTCACAGGAGTAGAGTATCTACTTACTTCGATGCCTGTAGGCGGTTGTGGATGTTATTCTGCTTGTTCAGAAGTAGCCCCAAAACTTGTAAATAAACTTTTTGATGCTTGTGAGAACCTAAATATTCCAGAGGCTCGTGAATCACAATATAAAGTAAAACAATTATTGGAATTATTGAATGAGAATCATCTTCGATATCCAGTAGGGATAAAATATGCGATGGAATGTTTACAAAGACCAGTTGGTCACACCAGAAAACCTATAATGCCTTTAAATGATGAAGAAAAAAAAGATATTAAAAATTTGTTGGAGAAACTTGATATTTTTAATACCGAGCAGATAGGGTGGTGAGAATTGTGGTTTATATAATTTTGTACTAGACATGAATTGCTAACAGAACTTATAATGAAATTCATATTAAATAAATTGAATGGTTTTCTTTGGAGGATATAGAAGATGGCTCCTGACTCCGCAGTCGGAACGGGTACAATTTTAGAACTTAAAGATTTGCATACACATTTCCATACTCCTGAGGGTGTGGTTAGGGCTGTCGATGGAGTGTCATATTCTCTAAAATCTGGAGAAACATTAGGAGTGGTAGGTGAATCTGGTTGTGGTAAAAGTGTAACAGCTCTTTCTATTTTAAATTTGGTTCCTCAGCCTCCAGGACGTATTTTTGGAGATGGTATTTTGTTTGAAGGAAGAGATCTGACGAAGCTAGAACCAAAAGAAATGCGGGCTATTCGTGGTAACAATGTTGCGATGATTTTTCAGGAACCTATGACGAGTTTAAATCCTGTTTTTACAATTGGGTTTCAGATTTCAGAAGCAGTTATGTTACATCAAGGATTGAAAAAGAAAGAGGCTATGGATAGGGCAGCAGAAATGCTTGATCTAGTTGGAATTCCACTTCCAAGGCAACGTGTCAGGGAATATCCCCACCAACTTTCCGGTGGAATGAGACAGAGAGCTATGATAGCAATGGCACTTTCTTGTAATCCTAAAATTCTATTAGCAGATGAGCCTACAACTGCATTGGATGTTACGATTCAGGCTCAGATTCTTGATTTGATGATGAAACTGAAAGAAGAATTTGGAACGGCAATTGTTCTCATAACTCATGATCTAGGTTTAGTAGCAGAGACTTGCGAGAGAGTTGTAGTTATGTATGCAGGAAAAGTAGTTGAAGAAGCTCCAATTAAAGAAATTTTTGGCAATCCTTTGCATCCTTATACACAGGGATTGTTGGGCTCTGTCCCTACTCTTGAAAAACATAGATCTACAGGTCGGGTGGATCGTGTACGTTTGCAAGAGATTCCTGGTATTGTTCCTTCACTGAATTTGCTACCTACTGGTTGCAGCTTTAACCCTAGATGTAAAGATGTTATGGATAAATGCCATGAAGAGGAGCCACAATTAAAAGAAGTTTCTCCAGGACATTTTGTCCGGTGTCTCTTGCACTAGGCACAATGCTTTAACCGGTTAATATCTTCAGAATTTTCGAAGTAGAGAGTTTGAATTTAGATATTTTATTCAAACGAACAAACAGAGTCATTCGTAATAAAGTTCAAATTTTTTATAAGTTATCAAAAAAACGAATTTGTAACTCTAGACAGTAGGTTCTTCTTTTAATCCACAGAAAAATTCATAGTCTACCAGTTCTGTAATAGAGGGATTATCTCCACATACAGGGCATGCAGGATCTCTTCTTACTTTTAAAGTTCTAAATTGAGACTTTGTAGCATTATATAAAAGAAGTTTCCCAACTAGGGTTTCTCCAAAACCAACTAGAAGTTTAACGACTTCGGTAGCCTGTATGCTACCCATTGTCCCACAGAGAGCACCTAAAACACCAGCATCTTGACAACTCGGGACCATCCCAGGAGGTGGGGGTTCGGGATATAAGCACCTGTAGCAAGGGCCGCCTTCAGAAGGATGATATACAGTAGCTTGACCTTCAAATTTAAAGATTGAAGCATCTACTATTGGTTTTCCTAAAAAAACGGATGCGTCATTTACTAGATATCTTGTTGGGAAATTATCAGCACCGTTTACTATCACGTCATAATTTTTGAAAATTTCTAATGCATTGCTTCTGTTGAGTCTCTCCTCAATCGTAATAACATTGATATCAGGATTTAATTCATTAATAGTAGTTTTTGCACTCTCAACTTTAGATGTGCCTACTCTAGTATTATTATGAATAATTTGACGTTGTAAATTACTCATATCTACTACATCTAGATCTATGATTCCCATTGTTCCAACTCCCGCCGCCGCTAGATAAAGTGCGGTAGGACTTCCGAGACCACCTGCACCAACAAGGAGAACGCTAGAATCTAGTAACTTAGATTGACCTTTTTCTCCAATCTGACTCAGTAAAAAATGTCTGCTATACCTGTTAAGTTGCTCATTAGACATTTGTTTATCTACCTGTACGGGATGTCCTAGATCTTTCCACTTTCCATAGCCACCTTCCATTGAAAGAACGTTATCATAACCCATATCTTTCATTACTTGAGCTGCGAAAAGCGAACGTACTCCACCAGCAC
Source organism: uncultured Nitrospinaceae bacterium (assembly GCA_964558115.1). GTDB lineage: Bacteria > UBA8248 > UBA8248 > UBA8248 > UBA8248 > UBA3496. The sequence continues at coordinate 5,053 of CAZLCI010000068.1, forward strand.
AATAGGCAACGATTGGAGTTGATCGATCTGGTACTACTTGTTCAATTTTTAATTCAAGAAAACCACGACTCACATGTTCAGCACCTGAAATATACCCTGCTCTAAATTCATCTGGTTCTCTAACATCGATAAGTGCAAGATTTTCTCCAGCATCTAATCTGCTTTTTACATCATCTGCAGTTATTTCTGGAATCTGATTTCTTGCCTCATCAAGGAGTTCTCTTCCACTTTTAGTCATTAAAATGTCCCCTAAAAGACTGAATTTTGAGAAATTTAAAAACAAAAAAATCAAACAGACGCAATTCTAGAGAGAACTTAAAGGAGTTGCAAGTAAAAAAAGGCGATTAATTTTTTATACCCGACTAAAAAAGTATGTAATATTTTAAGCTTTATATAAATTTACGATTAAAGAAGATTTTACTCTTCCTCAATGGCACCACTTTTCTCAAAAAATTCGAGAATAGCGTTTTGATCAGAGTCTCCATGACCCAAAGCAGCAGCTGACATGTATATCTGTCGAGTAATTGCCGAAATTGGGATTGGCATTTTCAATTCTTCAGCCATTGCAGTAATCATTCTAAGATCTTTAAGCATTAAATTTGTTCTAAAAGTTGGAGTGTAGTCTTTTTCAGCAAGAGGCGTACCTTTATAAGTTAGCATTTTTGGGATAACACTATTCTTTAAAAATTCCATGATAGTATTTGCATTCAACCCTGCTTTTTTCCCCAGAGAAAGTGCTTCGGCAAAAACTGCTAAGTGTCCTGAGAAAACATGATTTGTAACTAATTTCATTTTTAGTCCAGCACCGTTTTCTCCTATGTAATGAACTGATTCCCCAATAATTTCAAGAACATCTTTATGTTTTTCTAATCCCTTTTTGTCTCCTCCTACCATAATTGCAAGGGTTCCTTCTATAGCATGAGGAGCACTTCCACTCACAGGAGTGTCTAGAAAGATTACTCCTTTTCTTTTTGCTTCTTGAGCAATTTTGATGCTTCCTTCTGGTGTAATAGTTGAAAGGTCAAAACAAACTGTTTCCTCAGAGGCGCTGATAAGAGCACCTTTTTCGCCCAAGTAAGCTTCGGAGACATCATCTGTTTCAGGAACAGAACTCAGTATTACATGAACGTCTTTACAAGCTTCTGCAGGTGAAGAAAAGATATTTATTCCATTTTTTTGGGCTTTTTGGCATGCTTCCTCAAAGGGATCATAGCCGTTAACTTTATAACCTGCCTTTGCAATATTATTTGCCATCGCACCTCCCATGGTACCTAATCCCAGAAATGCTATTTTTTTACCCATATTATTTCTCCTTATAGGCAGTGTTGAAACTATAAAATCCAGTTTCCCTATATTTTAAACACTGCTTTCACCACCATAAACTTTATGTCTTGGTCTATCTTTTAAAACTTCTGCTTTTCCCCAATCTGTGACGTTTCTGAATGCGTCGCTTTTAATAAATGCTGTAAAATGATCTTTCGTTTCCCATTCTGATATTATTGTATAGGAATTTGGTTTTTTCACTTGATGATAAAGCAAACTTTGAACATGTCCTGGGAGTTCTTGTAGTACGTTCGAAACAACTTCGAATTTTTCTTCAAAAATATGTTCTTTCCCTTCTATAATTTCATAATACATGCCAACAGTAATCACAGTTTCTCCTTAAAAGTTTGAAAAATTTATAAATATTTTTTGGTCAATTTATCAAAATCTTCCTTACCTAATACATCATTGTATTCTTTAAATGAAGACATCAAATGCTTTTTTGAATCTACTGAATTTTCTTTTTTAAGAGTAGTGAGAATATCAAAAATTGATTTCAAATATGTACATCTAATAATTCCAGGAAAAATAATTAATTTAAACCCCATTTTACCCAATTCTTCAACCGTAAATGCAGCTTCTATTCTAGATTCATCAACTGTGGTTGCGTATTTCCCGGGTACATTGCGACTAATATTCTCAAAATCTTTTGGTGAACCTTCTATTTCTATAAAAGTAAGATCTGCTCCTATCTCGTAAAAGAGATTCGCTCTTTTTATAGCTTCTTCTATCCCGTGTTCAGCAGCAGCATCTGTTCGAGCAATAATTAAAAGGTTATCGTCTTTCCTTGTATCTAGTGCGGCCTTCAATTTTCCGAGTTGTTCATTGATCGGTACTACAGGTTTTGAACCTGAAAAATGTCCACAATGTTTTGGTGTTATTTGATCTTCAAGTTGAATACAGGAGACACCAGCAGTTTCAAGTTCCTGTACTGTTCTTATAACATTTAAAGCATTACCATAACCCGTGTCTGCATCAGCGATTAAAGGAATATTTGTAGCCTTAGTAATATTGCTGCATATTGAAGACATTTGACTCATCGTCATTAGTCCGATGTCTGGTTGTCCTAGAGTAGTAGCAGATGCCCCATTACCTGAAAGATAATTTGCTTGAAAGCCCGCTTTTTCAACTATTTTTGCGCTGAATGCATCTATACACGCAGGAACTAAAATTGGGGCTTCATCTTCTATCAAATCGCGAAGTTTTCTATTTTTTTCTTCCATATGTCTTCTAATAATTTAAGTGAAAGATTCATTAGACGTTCTCTTATACTGTATTTTATGTCAAGTATTAGTAATAAAAGTATAATTTATAAATTAGTTAAAGTATGATTTATTTGTTTTTTTTGAATTCTTATAAAGTTTGTACAATTTTGAATAAAGAATTTTAGAAAATTTTATTTCGGAGAACGGTGGAATATGTCCCTGATTCATAACGCCGCATCTAATTCTCTATGGATTTTTCTTGGAAGAATTTCTGAGAGGATTGTGAGACTTATTGTTGTAATGTATTTGGCTAGAATTATTGGTCCAAGTAAATTTGGAATATATACTTTGGCGTTCGCAATTGCAGAATTTGCCTCAGTAATTGCTGAAGTAGGGATGCAGAGGATTGTTGTTAGAGAAATTGCCTCTGATTCAGAAAACTCTTCAATTATTTTTGGAAGTGGCCTAGTTCTTAGGATGATTTTCTCTTTTATTAGTTGGTTTGTAATTTGTGTTGTTGCGATTTTATTTATTACTTCTCCACTAGAACGTTGGTCTATACTTTCTGCTTCATTACTTGTTTTCTTTTCGTTTCGGGTAGCATCCTTAAGACAAATTTTCGATGCACCATTTGAAGCAAAACTCGAGATGGGATTACCTTCTTTAATTTTTGTTTTAAGTGAATTAATTGCGGGTTTGGCTATAGTTCTTTTTGCGAGTATGAACTTTTCTATTCCTTCTATAATTTTCATTGAACTTATGTGTCTTGGAATCGGATCTGTGGTCTTGTTTTTTTGCTCAATAAAAAAACTGAAACCAAAATGGAATATTGATTTTACTATGTGGAAACGTTTGCTCCGTTTTTCTTATCCAATTGCTATAACTAATTTTCTTCTAATTGGTTACACTCGCGGCGATTTTTTGATTTTAGATTGGATGAAAGATTCCGAATCAGTTGGAATATATTCTTCGGCTGTAAGATTAACGGGTTCCCTTCAGATTTTTCCGATGGCAATAACTACTTCTCTTTTGCCGATTATCAGTTATAAATTTATTTCTTCTGAGAGAGAAAGAATAGAGGAAATTTATAGAGGAATATTTTCAATTTTGCTCGTGTTTGGAATGTTTGTTGGTCTCTCTGTAACATTTATTTCTTCAGAAATAATAGATTTGGCATATGGTTCTCAATATAAAGACGCATTTCTACCTTTGCAAATTTCAGGATGGACACAGTTTTGTAGTTTCTTGTTATATTTGCTGACAACCATGATAATTGGAATGGGATACGAAAGATATTTCATGTTTTACGGGGCATCACTTTTCACATTAAAAATAATTTTAAATGTTATTTTAATTCCAGATTACGATTATATAGGGGTAAGCATTTCTTCGTTGATTACTGAATTCATTTTAATGGTAGTTCTAATTCTTTTTCTTTCAAAAAAAGTTGCATATCCTTGTGCTAAATCGATTCTAGTTGTGGTTTTTAGTACTTTCTTCGCATGGTTGATTTCTAATTATGTAACAGATCTATCTTATCTCCAATTTTTGTTGGGATTTTTCATATATTTTACTTTAGTGTTTGTTTTAGGAGGAATTACAACGGAAGGTCTTAATTCTGTTCGACGTCTTTTGAAATGGAATTGATTAAAAAGGTAATTATAAATAAGTACTTCTAAAGGAAATATTTTGACAAAGACAAAAATAAGAAAATACAGTTATAGGAAATTTTTTCCTAAATTTTGTTTTATGATTTTGGATTTTTTTGGAGATTTATTCTTTTCGAGAAAAAAAAATCTTCCTGAACAAATATCTCATATTCTAATTTTTCGACCTGATCATTTAGGAGATATGGTTTTTTCTATTCCTTCTTTAGAAATTTTGAAAGAAAGGTTTCCTAATGCGAAAATTGATATTGTAATTGGACCTTGGTCTTTTTCACTTATGAAGAATATTGAACAATTTAATAGTAATAGTTTCCATTTTTTAAAATTTCCTTGTCCCTGGCTTAGACGTCCTAAAACTATAAAGTTTGGTTTTTTCTCTATTCTTCAACTTGTTAGATTACTGAAGGATCGGATGAAAGTAATAGGGAAAACTTATGATGTTGCGATTGATTTAAGGGGAGATTTCCAACTAATTTTAGCTTCCAGAATGGCTGGCATCCCTTTTTTGTCTGGTCGGGGATCGACGGGGTTAGGTTTTCTTCTTGATATAGATGTTCCAAATTATGAAAAAAAACATTTAGTTGAAAGCAATTTACTTCTTTTAGAGAAAACGGGACTCGGAGAATTTCCTTTTAGAAATCCAAAAATCAAAATTACAGAGAAAAATATAAATAAAAGTAGAACTTTACTCAAAGATAATGGAGTAGATTTTTCAAAACCAGTTGTCGGGATTCATCCAGGAGCCGGCCTTGCAGAAAAAAGATGGCCATGTGAAAAATTAGCTGTATTGACAGAAATGATTATTAAAAAGAATGAATTGCAAGTTATTTTTTTTGGTGGCCCTTCGGATGCATTTCTTATTAAGCAGATTTTTGAATATCTTCCTGATTCCTTAAAACAAAAAGTAATTGATTTGTCTGGTCAGGTCGATTGTATTGGTACTTTTATGGGGGTAGTGAAAAACATGAGTCTATATATTGGGAATGATTCTGGTCCTACCCATATAGCTTCTGCTATAAATGTACCTGTTATTTGCATTTTTCAAGGAGTAAATGATCCTGTAATATGTCGCCCTCTTGGAGACTCTGCGTTCGTAGTTTCAGTAGAACCTAAAAACCAAAATAAATTACTGAAGGAATATCCTTCTCCATCTATTGAAGAAGTTTATGAGGTAGTAAATCGATGCGTATAGGAATTGATTCTCGAATGATATCGATGACTGGAATAGGAACTTACTTAAGGAATTTAATAGACGGTATTGGAGAGTTAGATAAAGAAAACGAGTTTGTTTTATTTATGCATCCCTCCGATATTGAAAATTTTAAATCACCCGGAACAAACTTTAAAGTTGTGCCTTCTAAGTCGTCACCTTATTCAGTTTCTGAACAAATTCTATTTCCAAAAAAAGTAAGTAATTTAGAA
>CAZLCI010000069.1:0-10356 GCA_964558115.1 uncultured Nitrospinaceae bacterium
TGCTCATCTGGCATCGTGATGTCGAGTCCATCTTTTTTCATAGCTTCAACGTGAGCGGGCCATTGATCAATAATCGTGACGTCAAGGTTAGCTTTTGTAAGATCTGCTGCTATAGAACTACCATTTGCTCCCGCTCCTAATACGGCAATTTTTTTATCCATTTTTATTTTCTAACCATTGTCATTGAAAGTCATGGGATTTGTATCTTTTAGAAGAGGCATAATTTCATTTCCAAAAATCTCTGCTTCTTCTAAATGAGGCCAACCTGATAATATAAAACAATCCACTCCTGTCTCCACATACTCCGTTAATGCATTTGCAATCATTTGAGGGGTACCTACTAGTGTAGCACCTGCACCTGCTCTGACTGTATTTACTCCCATCCAAAGAGTATCTGTGATCCATAAAGATTCTTGATTAGCAAGTTCATTCATGCGTCTTTGTCCTTCACTTTCTGAACGATTCCTCTGATCTGCATGAACTTTAGTGTTATTAATATCACTTCCTTCAATTAACTTTTCAGCGGTTTTCCTCGCTTCTTCTTTTGTTTCTCTGCACAAGATGTGCAATCTGATACCAAATTTTATATTTTTTCGGCCCAGTTCCTCTGCTCTTGTGCGCATATCAATCACATCTTCTTCGACTCTCTTCGGTTCAACAGCCCACATCAAATGAACATCGCTATGCTTTGCACCTACTTGCCTTCCTTTTTCTGAACTTGCTCCTAAGTAGATAGGAGGATGTGGTTCTGTATGCGGTTTAGCAAAAATAGTTGCGTTTTCAATATTGTAATATTTGCCATCGAAATTAACGGGTTCATCTGAACTCCATAGCGCTTTCACGATATCTAAAAATTCTTCTGTTCTTTCATATCTCTCATCATGATTAAGGTGGTCTCCATATCTTTTCTGATCGACCGGAGTTGATCCTGTTACGATATTAATAGTGAGTCTTCCTTTGGTAATAGAATCAAAAGTATTGGCTTGTTGTGCTGCAAGGACAGGACTCATAAGTCCTGGTCTAAAAGCAACACAAAATTTGATATGCGAAGTTCTTTCCGCAATTGCCTGAGAAAAAAGCCATGAATCCAAACAGTGTGTTCCTGTGGGGACCAATAAATTGACAAAACCAGCTTTTTCAGCTGCCTGAGCTACCGTACTCATATATTCTACAGTAGGAGGCCTTTCCGAAACTACAGGGTTAATCTCGTGTCCATCTCCATATCTCCCAGTTGGGAGGAACCATGCATATTCTGTCGTCATTTTTTCCCTTCTTGCTCTATTTTTACAGTATCATAGATTTCTACACATGAGCTTTTACAATTCGTTTTGATTATGTGATTCTTACTATATATTAAATTATGTATTTGAAAAAGGAGACATGAGTGGCTATAGAATTTGCGTGGTACATGTCTTGTGATGGAGATAGCGACCATTTAGGTCAAAAATTTGCCGATTTTCCTCCAAGTCATGACACATTTACCAGAATTGCGGTGAATGCAGAAAAGAGTGGATTTACAACTATTCTTGTCCCTACTTCACAGGTCAGCGGTCATTATGGTTCTACAGCTCCTACCTGGGATAGTTTAATTAATGCTGCAGTAATAGCTCCTAAGACTGAGACAATAAAACTATTGCTCGCTGTTCGGGTAGGAATTATCGATCCTGCGATTTGCGCTAGAATGTTTGCTTCCTTAGATGAGTTAAGTGGTGGACGAATTTTATACAATGTTGTTACTGGAGGAGGAGCTCTTGCGAGTTATGGCGAAGAATTAGAACATGACACTCGATACGAGCGTACTGAAGAGTTTATTCAGATTTTAGATGGAATTTGGAAAGAAGATAAATTTTCTTTTGATGGGAAATTTTATCGATTAAAGGATGCCTCAGTCTATCCTCGGCCTGTTCAAAAGAATGGTATTCCTTTCTATGTAGCTGGTTCTTCAGAAGTTGCACAGGATATCGCTATCCGTCGCGGAGATTATTATGTTTTTTGGGGACAAGATCCTGAACAGGTCTCAGAGCGTGTACAACACATGGAAAAGAAAATCAAAAATTCTGAAAGAACGGATCCATTGAGATACGTTACTCGTTTCCAAATATATGCGCGTGAAACTGAAAAAGAAGCATTCGATGCTGCATATGAAGTATTGAGCCAAGTAGACTCAGAAGTGCAGGAACATCGAGGAAAAATGATTTCTAGTTTTGAAAGTAAGGGTACAAAAGAACAACAATATTCTTATGAAGATGATATGTTAGCTCCCAATTTGTGGACTGGGATGAGTCGTATACGTTCTGGTTCTGCAGTTGCGATAGTAGGTTCCTATGAGCAATGCGCAGAAAAAATCATTGAAATTGAGAAGGCAGGAATTAATCTTCTCATCCTTTCCGGTTTCCCTCTTCATTCTGAGTGCGAAATAGTAGGGAACCATGTAATTCCTATCGTACGTGAGATGGAAGAAAAAATGGGTCTAATAAGCGAAGAAGATAGAGATTTTTTGGATTATGCTAAAGTTTAAAATAGCGAATTCTTAGCTATTTAAAAAGAAATTATCTTTACTCTTCATGGAGAAATTCTTGGATTTTCCCAATAGTCCTTCGTCAAGGTTGCGTGCCCCAACAGAAAATATACAAACTCTAGAAACGGACGTACTTATCATAGGAGGAGGTGTCGCAGGATGCCTTGCGGCAATTGGTGTGGCCGAGAAAGGGGCGAAATCTGTTATTTGTGAAAAAGGAGGAATCATTGAAAGAAGTGGTAGTATCGCTGGAGGAGTAGATCACTTTTTTGCGATTCTAGAAAATGGTTCTGAATGGGATACTCCGGATTACCTTCTTAAGCATATTCCAAAAATCACTGAAGGTGTTACCGATCTAGATGTATGTGAACGATTTTTACGCGGATTAAAAGGAATGGTGACACGTTTAGAAAAAATGGGAGTAGATTTCAGGAACCCTTCATCCCCCGAGAAACCTTATCTAAGGCATCGTTCGTTTGGTCTCCCTGGAGAATATACGATTGAGTTTGAAGGAAGTAATTTTAAGCAAGTTATAGGGCAGGCTGCACGTAAAACAGGAGCAAAAACTCTGGAACGTGTAATGGTTTCAGAGATTCTCATGGATGGAGATAAACCAAAAGGATGTGTCGCATTTCATATTCGTCATGGAACAATCTATATTGTTCTTGCTCGTTCAATTATTCTAGCAACGGGTGAGACAAATCGTTTGACTAGAAATGCTTCTGGAAATCCTTACGATAGTTGGCACATTCCATATAATACAGGTGATGGACATGCAATGGCTTTGAAAGTAGGAGCAAAACTTGCAAATATGGAATTTACGGACGCAACGATAACTCCAAAAGGATATTCTTCGCAGGGGACTAATGGATTTGTAGGTGCCGGTGCATATTTAATCAATAAGGATGGCGAACGTTTTATGTTTAATTACCATCCAGCAGGGGAACAAGCTAGAAGAACGGATTTAATTAATGCGGTCATATCCGAGACGCAAGCAGGGCGCTCACCTATTTACGTTGACTGCCGTCATCTAAAAAAAGAGGATGTAGAGAGATTAAAAATTACACTTGGGATTGATCGGCCAGCAATGACTGCGTTTCTTGATCAAAAAGAGATAGATCTAGAAAAGGATTTACTTGAGATAACGATTAGTGAAATGTCTTCAAGAGGTGGAGGAGTGGTTTTCAGAAGGGCAGGAGTAAGAATAGATACTGAATGTTTGAGTAATATTCCAGGTTTGTTTGCAGCTGGAGATTGCAGCACAGTAAGTCAGGGAATTTCTGGGGCAGCCGTAATGGGACATATAGCTGGGGAGAGCGCAGCTGAGTATGCTTTGTCTCAACCAATTCCTGAACCTTTAACAAAAAAAGAATTAGAAGACATTCAAAACAATTTAACTCGACCTTTAAAAGAAGACAGTGAGTATACTCCCAGAGATTTTGAAGATGAAGTCAGGGAAATCATGACTGAAGATGTTGGGTTTAGAAGAAACGAGACGAAGTTAGAAAAAGCAATTGATAAACTTTCTTTGCTTGAGGATAAAGAAAAATCTATAAAAGCAGATAACTTTCATGGCTTAATGCGTTTTCATGAGGCGAAGAATTTAAGAACGGTAGCTCACGTTGTTTCTGTTTCGGCCTTAGAGCGAAGAGAAACAAGAGGAGGAGGAGCTCATGTGAGAACGGATTATCCTGATAGAGATGATAAAAATCCTCCTTATACACTCGTTGTTGAAAAAGAAATAAATTCAACTAAATTAAAATTTGATAAAATACCCACAAATTTAGGTGTAGATGTTGTAGAAAAAAAGAAAAATTAATTTCTGGAGATATATTGAGTATTTTAATAGATGAAAAATCTTGTTTAGATGGATGCACAATTTGTGATTTTTTTTGTCCTGGCGATATTATCTATAGAGAAGAGAAGGATAAGGTTGCTGAGGTACGTTACCCTGAAGAGTGCTGGTATTGTGGAATTTGTGTCGACAGATGTCCTGTGGACGCTGTGAGCGTTATCTTTCCTGACTCGATGAAAAACTGTACAACTTCACCTGAAATTTATATGGGATTATCTAGCCTAAAGTAAAAACATATTTTTTTATAAGAGAATGAAATAATTTTATTTTTAATTGAGAGGAAATATGAGTTCGCAAACACATGAAAAATTCCCAACCCTTTTTTCTAATGCATCAATTGAATCGATTGAATTAAAGAATCGTACGATTGTTTCACCTATGACGAGAACAAGCGCTCGAGAAGATGGGATAGTTACGAATCAAATGGCGGAGTATTATGCTGAATTTGCTAGAGGTGGATGGGGATTAATTATAGCGGAGGCAACATATATCGATGAGAAATACAGCCAAGGGTATAATAATCAACCCGGGATTTCTAATGAAGCACAAATGCAGAGTTGGAAGAAGGTTGTAGACTCAGTTCACGCTGAAGAAGTACCTATTTTTTTGCAAATTTTTCATGCAGGTGCTGTTAATCAAGGAAATTCTTGGGTAGATGGTTCCATAGCTCCGTCTTCTATTCAGCCTAAAGGTGAACAAATTTCAAGATATAATGGAGAAGGTTTTTTCCAAATCCCTAGAGAGATTAGTGTTAAAGAAATTGATGAGGTAATTGAATCGTATGCTTCTGCTACCAGACGTGCTTACGAGGTAGGTTTTGACGGAGTAGAAGTACACGGAGCAAACGGATATCTTATGGATCAATTTCTCACAACTTATACCAACAAAAGAAATGATGTATATGGAGGAGATATCAAGAATAGATTTAGATTTCATATTGAAGTGATGAATGCAGTGAGAAATGCAGTTCCCAATAATTTTCCGGTGGGAGTTCGTATTTCACAAACAAAAGTGAATGATCGTGAATACTCCTGGCCTGGTGGTGTTGAAGATGCAGAAGTTATCTTTAGTTCTTTAGGAAAAATTGAAAATACCTTTATAGATGTTTGCGCACATCTAGGATGTGCTCCTGTTTTTGACTCTGGAAAAAGTCTTGCTGGATTAGCTAAAGAATTTTCTGGCTCTACAGTTATTGCAAATGGCAAGTTGGATAATCCAGAAGAGGCAGAGAGAGTACTTGGAAATGGGGAAGGAGACTTTGTAGCCATTGCAAAAGGGGCTCTAGCGGATCCAGAATGGCCAAATAAAATTTCTCAAGGTATTCCTCCTATTCCTTTTCAACAAGAGATGATAAGTCCACTAGCTACAATCGAGAACGTCATTAATTGGCGAAAAGAGAATTGACATGTCAGAGTTCTTTTATTCGAGAAGAACTAAGATAAAGAAGTGCTTCTATTTAAGGTTTGTCCTTTGTTTTTTTACTTTTCTTTTGTTTTTTAGTTATTTTTTTTGTTCTAAGACTACTTTAGAAGCGAAGGAGATTTCGCTTATCTTGAGCAGTGGTTCAGGAAATTTTATCTTTAAAGATATTTCTATGAACAGTGCAGTTCTAAATGATAGGGATGAAGGAATAACTGTTTGGTATCATAAGCCTGGAAATCTTAGAGCATCAGCACCAATTGTTTTTGTTATGCATGGCCAAAGTCGTACTGCAGAAAATTACCGGGATGTATGGCGTACATTTTCTGATAAGGGAAATTTTATTTTGATTGTGCCAGAAATCTCTGATGAATATTTTCCAGGAAGTAGATATAACCTTGGCAACGCATATACCTCTAGAGGAAAGAAAAAGGAAAGATCCAAATGGATTTTTTCTATTATAGAAAGGCTTTTCGATTCGCTTAGAAAAGAAAATTCTCTGAATACACCAAAGTACGATATTTATGGTCATTCTGCTGGTGGTCAGTTTGTTCATCGCCTAGTGATGTTCATGCCTGAGGCCCGATTCAGGCTTGCAGTTGCTGCTAATCCTGGTTGGTATACGATGCCCGATTTGTCGGTTGATATGCCCTACGGAGTAGCGAATATTAATCTTGGGATCGAACATTTTCGAAAAGTGTTTAACTCTAGACTTTTAGTCTTATTAGGAGAAGACGATGATGATCCATTTCATCGAAGACTTCGACAGACAGATGAAGCGATCTTGCAGGGAGAGCATAGGCTTGAGCGCGGAAAAAACTTTTTTAAAGCTGGAAAAATACTTGCTAAAAAATATAATTTATCTTTTAAATGGAAAAAAATAATAGTTCCAATGGTAGGGCATAGCAATAGTGGGATGTCTAAGTTCGTACATAGTCTTCTAGGAAAACCTTTTAAATAACTTTGTAAACTTTACCTTGAAGGTATTGATGAGGTTCCATTCTGTGATTTTCAGTTTACTACTTTCTATTAAACTATAAGTTAGGACAAAGGGTTCTAACTTGGTTAACATATGCTTCAATATTAAATTTTCTTCGTAAACCGTTTGCATTCATATATCTAATTTTGCCGAATATGTTTCTTTCTTTCCATGCTCTGTCATGTTTCCCGAAGCACCATGCAACTCCAGTGTAACTATTTGGGTCTCTACCATCGAGTTGATATTTATTATTTAGATAAAGTGCATTACTAAATGCAGTTTCAGGATTTTTTGTCCATTCAATTATTTTCTTTCCCCAATACATTCTCATGTAGCCATGCATTTTCCCTTTTATTACCATTTCTTTTTGCGCAGCATTCCAGTATGGGTCATGAGTTTTTGCTAGTTCTAACTCTTCTAAAGAATAGATATAACTCCTTTTATCTTTTTTATGGTTTATAAGTGTATCTTTGCACCATTTAGGCAGACAATCAAAATTGTCATGCGATGCGTTAAAAAAAACGAAATTAAAACTGAGTTCTCTTCGAATGATAAGTTCTTCCAGATAAGATTCTTTTGAATCCTGAGGTATTTCGTGATTTAACACTTCTAATGCTATTTCAAGAGGAGATATTTGTCCGAAATGTAAATAAGGACTCATATTGGATACAACGTCTAAAGAAGGATTGTTTTTGTCGATAATATAATTTTTTGCTTTAATTTCTAGAAACTTTTTTAATTCCTGCTTTGCAGCTACCGAACCTCCTTTGTAAAAAATTTCTTTTGTTGGAGTTGAAACAGGTTTTAGATTTTCAATTATTTTTTTTGTTTTTTCTATGTTTTTAAAAAGATTTCTACTTGTATATTTATTTTTGATATCAGATGTATTTAATGGGTGTAAATAATCTCCTAAAAGTTTCTTGATTTTTGGTCTTATTGTATAGGCCCCGTATTCCTCTTTGTTTGAGACTTCTTCTATAGGAACTATGGCTTCTGTTTCTACTTGTACTAATTGACAATCTATTTTATTTGAAACTTCTTTTTTCCAGAAGTTTATAGTTTTGGTATATGCACGATCGGTTACTATCAAACAGGATTTCTGTGAAATTTTACTAATAATTTGAATGGGATTGCCAATTTCTAAAATCATTTGAATGTTTTTTTGTGTCAATTCTTTTTGTACTTCATGAAGTCCTTGAAGCATAAATATGAAATGTCTGTTTTGAGCTTCAGGATAACTTTTGTTAATTACAAAATACACTTTTAGAAATTTGTTTAATTTATTCGATATTTGTATTGCGTACTCTAACGCATGGTTAAACGAACTTCTCTGTGAAGATTGCATCCAATAAATTACAGATTTTCTGTTTTGAATGGTTTTTTCATTAAGTAACTTTATACGTGTATTTTCAATCATATCTAATCAAATGAGAGGGTAGAATTAGTTGAAACTCCCAAATTTTTTTAACAGAACTTCTGTTCTATATGAAAAAATCTTTTGCAATTCATTTTTTACAATTAATTTATTTATTAAAGAAGAGAATATTCCTCCGCGTATTTTATAGTGCACTATATCCGTAACTTCTACGCCTCCATCTATTTCTTTGAAAATGTGTTGATGATGCCAAAATTTGTATGGACCGAATCTTTGTTCATCTACGAAGAAAAAAGGTTCCTGCATATTGGTAATTTCTGTTACCCAGTTCATTTTTATTTTTAAAAGTGGTTCTACAACATAAGTAATGATCATTCCGGCATGCATCTTTTCTGGCATCTCGTTTGTTACAACTAAGTTTAGATGAGGAGGAGTAATTTCTTTTAAGTTTAATGGGTTGGAAAAGAAAGCCCATGCTTCATGAATATTTATAGGAACTTTTTGTGTTTCTTTTAGGTAGAAAGTTTGATTTAACATGTTTTCCCTCCTAGGGATTTAGTCATCCAATATCTTTAGATTTCTTGACGATTTTTAGTATCATTCCACGGAAAATGAACTGATGAATTATGTAGACAGAATACCAGTATAGAATTCCTGAGAGCCCTCTAGGAATAAAGTGAGCGGTTTGAGTAATAAGTGTAGAGTTGTTTTTCTCGTTATTTTTTAATCTAAACTCTAGCCATGCTATGCCAGGTAATTTCATTTCAGCTTTTAGTAATAGTCGTTCTCCAATCTTAACGTCTTCCACTATCCAGCAATCTATTATATCTCCGGTTTTAATTGTTGAGTACTCTTTCCTTCCTCTTGATAGTCCATATCCGCCAAAAATTTCATCTAAAAATCCTCGGAGTTTCCATAAAAAATTTCCATAGAACCAACCATTCTTGCCTCCTATGGAAGAAATGGTTTCCCATATATGCTCTTTTTTTACATTCGTATTTAGTTCTCTATGATCTCTTAAAACTGTTCCTCCAGCCCAGATCTTATCTCCTGAATGTTTCCAAGTAGAGGGCAAGACGTTATCTGAATCAGATAATGGAATATGTTGTCTTGTATTATAGGCTTCACCGATTGTAGTTCTTAAATCACTTAGTTTTAGAGGTATAATCTCTTTTATTCTATTATTTTTGCAAACTAGCCTATTTCTTAGTCCATCTGCTAAGGGTCTTGCGACAGATGATTTTATTGGAGTTATAAAGTGTACCCAATATGAACTTAACCTTGGTGTTAGAACAGGTACTGGAATGATCAATCTTTTCCAGATTTTGGCTTCTTCTGCGTATATTTTCATAAGATTTCTGTAGGATAAAATCTCTGGTCCTCCAATATCGAAGGTTTGCCCAATTGTTTCTTCTTTTTCTAAGCATTGGATTAGATACTGAAGAACATCATTTATAGCGATAGGTTGACTTTCAGTTTGAACCCATCTTGGAGTAATCATTACCGGAAGTCGTTCTACTAAGTAACGTAGAATTTCAAAGGATGTACTCCCGGAACCTACTATCATAGCAGAACGAAAAATTGTTACAGGGGTTTGACTGTTTTTAAGTATTTCTTCAACTTCTCTTCTAGAACTAAGATGTTCACTCAAATGAAGATTTTCATTTCCAAGTCCACCTAGATAAATGATTCTTTTGACAAGAGCTGACTCTGAAGCGAAAACCATATTGTTTGCAGATATTCTATCTGTTTCTACAAAATCAGAACTAGTTTCATCCATAGAATGAATGAAATAATATACACAATCACAACCTTTGCAGGCATTTTCTAAAGATTCTCTGTTAGACGCGTCTAATTCTACAATTTCTAAATCTGGATCATTTGCCCAAGAAAATGTTGAGAGCTTTTGTTTGTTTCTGCTTGCCGCTCTTACTTTATATTTTTTTTTCAGTAAAAGAGAAACGAGTCTAGAACCAACATAACCACTTGCTCCAGTTACTAAAATCTTTTTTATATTTTTTTCGTTCACTTGTTAATCCTGTTTTATGTTTTTTGAAAAGATTTTTAACCTACTAGAATTGAATTATAGGTTTCTTCATTGAATCCTACGATTAAAGTTGGTCCAACAATAATTGATGGGGCACGGAGGTTTCCTGTTGGTCCTAAGATTATCTTTTCTATCTCATTTTTTTGTTTTTTGATTGTTTCTA